>QBUN01000361.1 GCA_013180565.1 Candidatus Methanophaga sp. GoMg3.2
TATCTGAGCATTCGCCATCCATAAGTCCAGCGATGCGTCCTCTTTAATTCATTCCAGGAATTGTAAAAGTCACTGCATCTGCATGACCATCTTCGGTATACCCTGCCGGAAGCGTCTTTGAAGTTGAAACGGATGTATAGCTCATGGCTCTTCTGGCCCTTCTTCTTCTTTCGCTCTTCATAAACTTGCAATATGCGTGGCTTTATCAATCCCAAACTCCTGCCTCTTTTAAATACTGCATCTACAGACTCGTCAGTATAACGATCCAAGAATTCACGCCTCTTTTCTGCGTTCAATTCACGCGCCGGACCGTCACAAAAGACAAAATAACGGTCCTCTTTTCGTGGATGTCTACCTCTCCACGCATCAACATATACTTTCGAGATTCCGAGTGTTTTGAGTTTTTCGCTTCCCGAACCGAATACGTCAGTTTCATAAACGCCTTGTGGTCTTATCCATTCTCCGTTTTCGTCTATGCCCGCGATACAGACTTGCCCCTTCTCCGGTCTCGCAACTGCCAGTACGGTAAGGTTCGATGATTTAGCACGACTTAACGCATGGATGTCCGTAGCGAGTTTAGCAATTCGCGCGTTTTTACCTGCATTTGCCCTCTTATCACCCCTAGCTTCAGAAACGTTCTCTATTCGTAACACATCGCCTGCTTTTAGCTCGCCACGGCGCACAAGTTCGGCTTTGTCATCCCATAATGATACACGCGTGTAATCGTATTCATCGGCTATTATGAGATCAACGACTTCTTTCGCTTCATCGGCAGAGTTAAAAGCTAGTATTCGAAGCACTTTTCCGGTTATAGTCGCCATTATTGAAACACCTGCATTTGAAGTGATGATAATATATTATTTAAGTTTAAGTTTGAGCAGGAAAATAATAAAGTATCATTCCTAATTTTATACTAAATCTAAAATTAATTATTGACGCAGATTAACGCAGGAGAAATCAAATCCGTGTAAATCAGTGTAAATCCGCGTCTCAAATTAAATTTATAGGTAGAAGTCATACTTTATATTACCATAAAAAATGTCGACCCCAGCAAAGCACAAAAAAGGCGCGAAGAAACAATACAAATGTGCTATAATTACTATAAGCACTTCCAAATACTGGAATAAGGAAGAAGGAGAAACTGACGTCGCGGACTTATCAGGCGAAATAGCAAAAGAGCTTGTGACCGGAAACGGTCATGAGGTCGTTTATTACGATATAGTGCCCGATGAGGAAGACAAAATACACGAATGCATAACAAAAGCTTTGAATTCCGATGCCGAGTTCATCATCACCTCCGGCGGTACGGGATTGACAAAGAACGATATTACAATAGAAGTTGTATCAATGCTCCTGAAGAAAGAGATTTCGGGCTTTGGCGAGCTCTTCCGGTTGATAAGTTATGAGGATGTTGGTACCGCAGCGATATTGAGCCGTGCAATTGCCGGTGTGATAGCCCAGAAGGCGATTTTCTGCCTTCCCGGCTCGCCCAATGCTGTTAGATTAGCATTAACTTCGATAATCATGCCGGAGATCGCGCATATAATGAAGCATGTGCAGGAATGATCAGACAGACGACATTATAAATAAAGAAAAGAAGACTTCATAGCTTTGGTAATGCTTTCACTTCTGAAGAAAGGTTTGATATAAGAACCACCCGACTTATCTCCGATTCATCTACAATCTTATAGTTACCGCCTGAGGCAGTCAAGTGCTCGGCAATTTCACCTGCAAATTTCTTTACTTCTGTATGTGAGGGCATAACAGCCCTAGTCAATCGCTTTCTTGAATACCCGATGTGCATGTATGCCTTCACCTCGACGAAATCGGGATTTGCTGTTTCTAACAATCTCGCATAGCCTCCGGGATCTACCATATTCGTCCCTGCCATAGCGGTTATTCTTATCACCGTTCTCTCTTTCATCCCTTTCATCACTTCCAGCGATTCCTGTATCTGAGCCCAATAGTCGGCATGTGCGACCCTTTTGTAAATTGCTTCATCGGGCGCATTCAGGGATATATACAATTGAGACGGGTGTATCTCACGCAGCACAGCCGGATTCGTACCGTTTGTCACCACAAAAGTGGTCATCCCGTGCGAATGGAATTCCTGTATAAGCTCCTGTAAATGTGGATACAATGTAGGCTCGCCAATGAGCGAGATGGCGGCATGTTTAGGCTCTTCCGCCTCTGCAAATGCGGTCTTGCTTGTCTTAGACGAGCCTTTGAAACCTGAAATGAGCCGACGTTGCTCTTTTATACAGCCTTCGACTATCTCCAAAGGTGTATCCCATGCAACAGCCTCCTCCCCCATGTTAAACGCCTCAAGAGGACGCCAGCAATGGATACATCTCTGGTTGCAGAAGATACAAGGCGTCATCTGGACACATCTATGCGCACTAATACCGTAAAATTTGCCCTTATAGCAATTCCCCTCCGCTCTAATAGACCGTCTCAACCATAAACATGTTTTCACCGCACTGTGCTTGTGTGGAGCTACAAAATGGTATCCCTGCTTTTCCAATGTCGCCTCATGGTAATTCGATATAGCCTTCGGTTCCATTCACAAGCACCTCCATGTCATCCTTTATCTGCTCTGCTTCGATTAGGTCAATTTCAAGTGAGTCAACCACTGGTATCTCTGCTATGATCGCACCAGCAGCCACTATTGTATCTGAACGGCGATTGATCATGGCACACGGGCTCTTACCGTGCTTTTTGAGCTGGTATATGACATAAGAGCCAACAGTTGAGCCTTTCCCCCCGGGGAATATCAAAATGCGATTTGTTATGTTCTTACCATAGATGTCTAGTGACTTATCTACGATGATGCCCGTGACAGGGTCCACAGCACCAAGGAAGGAGATCCTTTGCTTTGATATTAATACTTTCCCTTTTGCTATTCCCTTTGAAATACTCCTGCCTTTTATCTTCATTATTCTCTTATATGGATGAAAGGAGTAATAAATCTTAAAGGTGATAGAAATGGAGGAAAGAGCGAGAGGGGTAACTGAGAAGGAGCAAGAGATGCAGGCGGAGGCGCAATCTTTGCTTTTACAATTGCGACAGTATCAGGCGCAAGCGGAGACAATAACACAGGAGTTGACCTTTGTTGGGCAGGCATTAGCTGAGCATGATAAAGCGATAGAGACGATAAAACAGTTGAAGAATCTGAAAGTGGGGGACGAGCTCATGGTGCCAATAGGTGCGAACTCGTTGATCTATGTCTCAGTCAGCAATATAGATACGATTTTAGTACAGATAGGTGGCGGAATAAGTGCCGAAAAAGATCCGGATTCTTCGATTGTCTTTCTCACAGAAAAGAAGACTCAATTAGAGGGTACACAGCGTGAGATGGCGGGTGCACTGCAAAAAATGGAGCAAGAGGCGCAGAAATTACAGGCACGATTGCAAGAACTCACTTCCGGACCGGGCGGGCAAGGTTAGACTTGAGAGGGAACAAGAGGGGAGAAGGGAGAGCAAGTAAAAGAGAGCAAAAATGTTTGACGGTCTGAGGAAGAAGATTGGCGAATTTCGCGAAAACGTAGTGGAGCGGATAAAGGCGAAGGATGAGAGCGAAGAGCTAGAGGAAGAAAAGGTAGAGGAAGTAACAAAAGGTATTGGGACGAAGCTAAAGGAGAAAGGTAAGGCGATATTAGATCGCGAGACTATTTTGGATGAGAAGGATTTGGAAAAGCCGCTGGAAGGGCTGGAGATGGCTTTGTTGGAGAGCGATGTTGCGTTCTCAGTAGCCGAGGAGATAAAAGACAGTGTGAAACGCGAATTAGTAGGTAAGAGACGGAAATGGGGTGCAGATACAGAGAGATTAGTGGAAGAAGCGGTAAGGAATGCGCTATTAAATGTCTTTTCCGCTGATTCTGAACTCGATTTTGATGCGTTTGTAGATAATGGCAATAAACCCATAATTATCGTTTTTGTGGGTGTGAATGGCACGGGTAAGACCACGAGTATAGCGAAAGTGGCGAAGAAATTACTTGGTTCCGGTCATTCAGTGGTGATTGCAGCTGCCGATACATACAGGGCTGGGGCAGCAGAACAGATAGAGACGCATGCATCGAATCTGGGGCTAAAAGTGATTAAGCATCAATATGGTTCAGACCCAGCAGCAGTAGTATATGACGCGAATAAATATGCAAGTGCAAATGGGATAGATGTGGTTCTGGCAGATACCGCAGGAAGGATGCACACATCCATAAATCTTATGGAGCAGTTAAAGAAGATCTGCCGCGTGACCAAGCCGGACATGGTGCTATTTGTGGATGAAGCGGTTGCAGGTAACGATGCGGTAGAAAGGGCGAAGAAGTTTAACGAAGATATAGGTATAGATGCCGCAATATTGACAAAGGTGGACGTGGATGCGAAAGGTGGAACAGCTATTTCCATTGCTCATTCTACTTCCAAACCCATTCTGTTCCTGGGTAAAGGTCAAGATTATGATGATTTAGTGGATTTTGATGCAGTATGGCTCGTAGATAGGTTATTAGGTAAGAACGGAGGAGAGAGAAGAAATGCTTCTTGAAGAATATAAAAACACGATTTTGAGTTTGGTGAAGGAAAATGAGGATGTGAAGACATTGATAGGCCTATTTCATCTTATGGATGGATGTACAACAGAAGAAGCGCTTGTGAAGAATTTCAATGCACTGACTGGAAAAGACGGTAAGGATCTGTTAAAATTGCTTAGACAGAAACAGATACTGAAAATAGGGGCACATGATGCATATCTCTGCTTGGGCGGCTATGAAGAGATATTCAATGTATTAGCCGCGGAATATTCACCGCCGCGGGGCGATTTATTGGCCTATTTTGAAAAAGCGGTGGAAGAAGAGGATAAAGCGACACTAAAAGTGTTATACTTACTCTTGGAACTGGGAAGGCACGGCCTTCTTGGGTCCACGCAATATGAAATTCTAAAAACCGATATTTCTGAGATATTCTCTCCTGCTGTCTTTCAGTCCGTAGAAGAGCGATTGATCAGAGATAGAATCTGCGTATATGGCGAAAAGTATGAAACGGAATTCCTCGATTTGTATCAGAGTGACGCGAAAAAAAGCGAATTAAAAGAGCGGATGTGGGCGTGGAAAGCGAAAGAACTCACAGAGCTGCCCGTGAAAAAACAGCTTGAAAAGCTGATAGGAGAACTTGTAAGGGGTGCAAGGGAGAGAATGAAAAAGCGAGGATTTGCTGATACTCTTGGTATACCAGAAAGCGAAACAGTAGAGGAGACGGCAGGATATTTCAGCGGGTTCGAGATGGATGACTCATTTCTATTTCTTACAAGTGACCTGCTTTTAGAGCACGACACACTGCATATAGCAATTGTTGATAGCTTATCGAGATTTGAGGCGCGGGACTGGAAGAACTTTCCGGTGGTTTTTGTAACTGATACAATGCCGAGATGGCTAGGGAAAAGGGGTGTGGTCTTTAAAGCTGCCTATCCCGTGTTATCGGATCGAAAGATAGCAATAGCAGTGCCAAATAAGGGCGCATACTCAAATTTCAAACAGAGACTCCTTTATCTGCTCCTGGATCGGTTAGAGGTAGAAGAAATATCGGAATTCTAGATAGATGCACTCTCAATGAGTTTTATCTGCTCCTGCACCCGTTTCCTCGCTTCTTCCACCGAAAACGAGAAATCCGCCACAATATTCGATACGTATCTTATAACGGCGTATGTATTTGCACGCCTTTAACACTCTTTAGCTTCCCTATCTCTTCTATTAATTCACCCGGTATATTTTTATCGGTAATAATCGTGAGTTTCGGATCGTCGGTTAAATACGGGTCGTCACTAACCGCCTGTCTTATGCTAAAGCCTCGTTTCGCTATCACCATAGCGACATCGCCAAGTATCCCACATTCTCGCGCATCCATAGGATGGATTATAACCACGCTGAGCCCTAACAAAGGTGCAACATCAACAAGAAACGCAATAGAGCGAATATTCTCAAATACATTCGTCAACACGGGCTCCTTCTGTATCCGTTTCACCGTTATATCTACTACACGCCTATCCACGCCTATCTCACTTGCTATCTGCGTATGCGGTATATCAATCCCGCCCGAGGCGACTTTACCTTCAGGAGTTACCTGAAAACCTCTTGCCAATAATAGTTCGATAACTTTCTTTTGCGATGGTAAACCCTCGAACATCGCCATTATCTCTTGCCACATTTTTCATCTTACCGATATCCTCGCTTCACTATCGATTCTCTCACATCCTCTATCTTCCTCGTTGCAGTGTCTACTTTCTCTCGCACTTCCTGTTCCACCGATTGCATACTCACCCGTAAAGACCGCTCCTTTTCGCTTATCTCCTCTTCTATCTTCTTTAATTTCGCGTCTACACTTAAGAACAAGAGCGCAACCATTGCTGCTAGTATCACAGCAGAAGTTACAATCACTGCGTCATTCCCATACCGGCTTAGCCATTTGTACGTCAGCACGAAAGTGCAGATGACCATCACAACCGAGAATATAACATTTCTTACTTCCATATCCCCTTTTTTTCCCCCTTTATTTCCTTCTCAAACTCATATCCTCAATAATTTAACACCCTTATCTATTTAAATATAAAACTTTCGGATTTTTATCACGAATAAATGAGATAGAGATAAAGAGTGGCAGGGTGGTTCTGTTCCCCGTAATGCTCAATCTAACTAAACCTTCCCTTCAAGCCAGCCTATCTTCACAGCCCCTTTTTCATTAAATTCCGGGACATATGGTTTTATATCTATCAACGGAGAGCCATCAATTGCATCTATTCCTTTAATCCTCAGAATGTGCCCTCTTCTTTCTATTAACTCAACAACAGAGATACCAATTGGATTTGGTCTTCTCGGCGACCGCGTGGTAAATAAGCCATGTGGTTTAGCATCCCAGGGCGTTCTTACAAGAAGCGAGTACCCCGTTGCTTTATGCAGCCAGTATAGAATAAGGATATGCGAAAAACCTTCTACATCTTTTAATCCGCCCACGTAGTCGTCATAGACTTCTATCTCGGCAATCTGTCCCGATTTGCACGTTTGGCGGGGACACTCACTCAGAGTCTTATACGGCGTGTGGATTACCCCAATCTGCGTTAGTTCCATCTTCAGGATCATATTTATATTGATTGTATTTGTATAGCTAAACAAGAAAGGATAATTTTTGATAATCGGACGCAGATGAACGCAGATAATCAGGATTTAAAATAACCGGAAGTTAAACGTAAGGCATTTATTTGATAATTTGAGGAAATAGTTTTCTGCGTAAATCTGCGTCCTGAATAGGTAGAAGTTATAATTTATATACAATGAAAAGGGTATAAAATATACGATACCTATCATATCGGTAGAATGAAATGAACATCCCCAAAAGATACGATGTAAAAGAAGCAGAAAGGAGATGGCAGGTATTCTGGGAAACAGAAGGCGTTTACAAGTTCGATCCGGAAAGTAATGAACCTATTTATTCATTAGATACGCCACCACCAACGGTTTCTGGTAATATGCATATCGGACATGCAATGGCATACATCCAGGCGGACACGATAATGCGATTTCAGCGTATGCAGGGCAAAAACATATTCTATCCCTTCGGGTTTGACAATAATGGGCTTGCCACTGAGCTTTATGTTGAGAAGAAGACAGGGAAGATGGCAGAGGAGATGTCGAGGCAGGAATTTATTGAACTCTGTCTGAAGGAGAGCGAAATAGCGGCGCAGAGGATGCTCGAGGAGTGGAAAAGTTTGGGTATAAGTCCCGATTGGGATATTACATATCGTACGATTAACAAATGGAGCAGAAAGACATCACAAAGGAGTTTTATTCTACTTCACCATAATGGACGGGCATATAGGAAACATGAACCTACCGTTTGGTGTTCAAAATGCGGCACTGCCATCGCTCAGGTAGAGACAGAAGATAAAACCCTACCTTCATCGTTTTATGACATAACATTCAAGATAGAAGGTGCGGATTTGCTGATTTCCACTACAAGACCCGAGCTTTTACCCGCTTGCGTGGCGGTTTTCTATCATCCCGATGATGAACGATATAAGGGCTACCGAGGTAAAAATGCGGAAGTGCCGCTATTTGGGCTTGAAGTCCCGATTATGGAAGATGAAGCGGTGGATCCGGAGAGCGGGACAGGAATCGTGATGTGCTGCACTGCGGGAGACAGCACAGATGTAGAATGGTGGAAGACGCACAATTTACCCTGGATTTCCGTTATTGATGAACACGGAAGAATGAAAGAAGAGGCGGGGAAATACGCGGGTATGCGCATAAAGAAAGCGAGAACTGCAATAGTCGCGGATTTAGATGAACAAGGACTCTTAAAGGGTAAAAAGGAGATCACACATACTGTGAATGTGCATGAGCGATGTGGCACTGCAGTAGAATATATCATGACCAAACAGTGGTTCATAAAATATCTGGACTTGAAGGAGCGGTTTCTCGATGCGAGTGCGAAGCTCAACTGGTATCCACCGTATATGAAGGCGAGATATGATAATTGGGTAAAGGGCTTAAAATGGGACTGGTGCATATCAAGGCAAAGGTACTATGGTATCCCATTCCCTGTTTGGTACTGTGAAGAATGCGATTTCGAAGTGATTGCGGACGATAAGGATTTGCCGGTGGACCCAACAGCAGATGCACCACCGATAGCGAAATGCCCAAAATGCGGCTGTGAACGATTCAAACCGGAAACGGATGTGCTAGATACATGGGCCACCTCTTCACTAACGCCCCAAATTACAACTAAATGGAAAGAGGACGATGCGTTTTTCAATAAGATCTATCCGATGTCGTTGAGGAGCAATGGCCATGATATTATCACTTTCTGGCTCTTCAATACAGTTGTGAAGGGGCTGCTGCATGAGAATCAGATACCATGGAAGGATGTTATAATCAACGGTTTCGTCCTTGACCCGAAGAAGGCGAAGATGAGCAAGAGTAAAGGTAATGTAATACAGCCGCAGGGCGTTATTGAACGGTATTCAGCCGATGCGTTACGGTTCTGGGCTTGCTCAGCCAAGCTTGGTGACGATTTACCGTATGAAGAGAAAGAGATACGGCGCGGCGTGAAAATTGTGAACAAATTATGGAACGCTTCCAAATTTGCGTTACTACATTTGAACGGCTATGATTTGAACAACGGATGTGAGTTAGAGCTCATGGATAAATGGCTGCTTTCCAAATTGAATAGGTTGATCGGAGAATGTACGGCTAGTTTCAATGATTATGAATTCTCAACGGTCAAGAAAGACATGGAGAATTTCTTCTGGCATACTTTCTGCGATTCATATTTAGAGATAGTGAAAGACAGGTTGTATACTCCCGAGCGTGGGGAAGAAGCGAAGCGGAGTGCGCAATATACGCTCTATGTCTCATTACTGGCGATGCTTAAAATGATGGCTCCCATACAGCCCCACATCACGGAAGAGATATACCACGCTTATTTCGCGGATAAGGAGAACTGTAAGAGCATACATATATCAAAATGGCCTGAACAGGATGAGGCTATGATTGACACTGAAGCAGAGGAGATCGGCGATAAAACAGTGGATGTGATTTCGGCAGTGCGGAAATATAAAACACTTAACAAGAAGGCCTTGAATGCACAGGTAAGTCGAGTTTTATTAAAATGCGATGAAGAGACAAAAGAGCAGTTAAAAATTACCTATGACGATTTGAAAGCGACATTACATGTGGAGACGATAGAATCAGGCGATGCTAGAGCTGATGTTATAACCGAGAAATATGGTTTGAAACTGGAGATTGAATTTTAGTTTCTAGAAAATTAATATAACAGCAAAAACAAATGGTGAAATATGGGAAAAGTAAAAACCGCGAAGAAAGCAAAGAAAGAAGGAAGGGGTAGTGGTGGAGGCGGTAGTAGAGAAGAGCGTGGGCTTATGTCCTCTGCCGGCTTAATGCGATATTATGACGTAGAAGAATCCGTAGTCAAAATGTCGCCGAAGACGATATTGATCGCAGGCATAGCTATTGGTGCAATAGTATTAGGTCTGGAGGTATATTTCGGTGTCTGGCCACTTTGATGTATAGGGAGACTATGAATCAATCGGGTATGATAGACATAAGTGAAAAAGGCGATGTCGTGAGAGAGGCAGTAGTTTCTGGTAGGATAAAAATTAAGAGCAGCACGATAGAGAAGATAAAAAGTGGTACTGTGAAGAAGGGGAATGTGCTTGGATGTGCGGAAACAGCAGCGATATTAGCGGTAAAAAAAACGCCTGCTGTGATCCCTATGTGTCATCCTATAAGTATAGATTCCGTAAAAGTTGATTTTTCTATAGGCGAACGCGATATAAAAGCAGTGGTATCAGTGAAATCAGTTGGAAAAACTGGTGTTGAGATGGATGCACTGCATGGTGTGAGTGTGGCTTTGCTAACGTTATGGGACATGGTGAAACCGGAGGAGAAGGACGAAACCGGAAATTACCCACATACAAAGATCGAAGAGATAAAGGTAGAGAAGAAAGAGAAGCGGGCGTTGCGGAGTTAGGAAAAGCAGAAAATGGCTATCTTTTCGATGAGCTTTAGACGACAATGCACCTACAAAAAGCCTTTGAATATGGCCATTTACAACCAGGACAAGAGTATCCTATAAGGTGAAATATCATTTGAAATATCAAAATTGTTCAGGGCCAGATGGACGACTGCTCAGCATGGGACACATAAATGGAATTTTTCGCTAAACCGTACAATATGGTTGCATATAAGCATAGAGAACATGGCAGGTCTGAGAAACCGGAAGGTGACTATTCGATCCCGAGTTTATCGTAAAAGTGTCAAGACTCATTTTCGTCGGTGAACGGGATAAATCAAAAGTCAATGATAAATAAGAAGATTTGAACGAAATTATGGGTGCGTTTATTAGGTTGACCTAGATATGGATATAATTTTAAATACGGCGTTTCTACTACTACCTAATACGTGCTCTAATTTAAGAGAAAGTCTATATGTTATATACTAATACCACCAAC
>QBUN01000360.1 GCA_013180565.1 Candidatus Methanophaga sp. GoMg3.2
CTGTTGAATGGCCCTTCGGCAACATTAAGCAAAATATGAAGTTTCGGGAGTTTTATACAAGAGGGCTAGAAAACGTGCGGATAGAGCATAATCTTGTGTGCACCGCTCATAATCTGAGGGTGATGTGGGGTAAATTAGGTGGTAGTGTGGCTACATTATGTAATATTAAGGGTTTGATAGCTAATTTTGCATTTAGGGTATCAAGTATTTAGGTTTTTATTCATATTACCTCTCGGAGTGTCATGAACTTTCGATTTATGTTGATTTACGGTCATTGTCTTTATGTACAATAAAATTCTATAATTGGTTTGTGGGACAGCCTGTTCATGCGCAAAAAGATTTTTTTAGTTGTAAGAATCAGGTAATGCACACGTTTAAAATCAACTTCATGACCGGGGCAGACTTCGTAGCAGATGCCACAGTTGTTACATTTTTCTTCGTTTAACGTTGAAACATAAATCCCCTTCTTCTCGTTTATTGTAAGTTTGATGGCTTCTTCTGGACATAGTGCGATGCAAGTCCCACATCCCGTGCACAGTCCGTCTTTCACGACCTGTGCGATTGTATTATTGTTCATATTCTCATATCCTTGATTTCTGCATCTCACCTACTGCCTTTTTAATTCTCTCCAAAAACATCTCGGCATCTTCGACTATGGATTCTGCTTCTTCTTTAGACGGCTCGTAATAAATATCATAATCTGCTTTTTCACGCCGGGTTTGCGCTTTTGCCAAACTCTTTGCATACAACTCCTCAATAAGACCTCCATTAACAAACTGCAATCCAAATTGAGAGACCACACCAGCGTGTGTCCTTGGATAGATGTCTCTCAAAGCGAGTAAGGATTTAGCGGCATGAAACATCGCATAATACGCCTCGCTTATGGCATCGGCAAACATATCGTTCTCAAACAGAAGATTTGCTGCCCCTAATTTCTCTTCTGCCCTCTCCAAATGCTTTGCCCATTCCTTCATATAATTTTATCCCCTCCCTCGAGATATTTCTTGCAAACGAATATCCTTCTCGAACTAAAAAATCAAAATGCTCCCTATTCATGTTCTTTGCAGAAATGAGTTCCTCATATTCTAATAATATTGGAAAAGATATATCCACTAATTCTTCCAAGCTCACATTCCCAACCACCAAAATATCGACATCAGAATCTTCCCTTGCCTCACCCCTCGCAACAGAGCCGAATAAGATGATTTCATCTATCTTGCCACCGTATTTCTCCAGCGCCCTTCTTACAAATTCTTCGACTGGTCTTTTATATTTCTCCTGGATTTTCATCTTTACCTTTATCATTTATTTAATTAAGTTGGCATTCAAAGTTAAAAAGTGTTGTTATTGTTCATATTCTCAACCCCTTTTAACGACCTGCTTAAATATATTCTTATCCTCTTGCGTAAACGTTCTCAACAATATTAATATCACAAAATAGACGAAAACTGCAAATATTATCAACAAAAACAGGTTAAAGTCCCTGAAGTAAAATATAAATCCACTCATCACTAAAGCGGCAATTAAGGGCTTTATGAAATGTTTGTGTAACTCCATTCGTTTATAATACTTATTGATAAAATAAATAAAAACAAAATACAGAAATACTTCCGATAAAACGGTTGCGATGCTTGCACCGATATAACCCAGATAAGGGATCATCAAGGCATTTAAGATGATGTTAAACAGAGCGATGAGACCGACACTGACTGTGCGAAGGCTCTGTCGATTTATTGAAGTTAAAAGCGTTCCCGTTATGCTGCTCACAAATCTAAGCGGGATGAAAAACGCGAGAATCTGGAATGCAATTATTGACGCAGAAAGTTGGACACCCTAAAATAATGCTATAAATTCGTCTGCGAGCACAAAACACCCGATAGCAATTGGGAATCCAAGAATTGCCATGTATTTGGATGACAAACTCGTGAAAGTTTCTAATGAATCTTTTGAAGATATGAAATATCTCGACATCACGGGATATATGGCAGCTATAAATACAGATGGAATAATACCAAGCGCAAGCAGAGGGGCGTATGCCGCGTTATATATTCCAACTGCAGCATCACCTTTTAAGATGGAGAGCATAACCGTGTCTATTTGAAAAAATAGAACGGCAAATAACGCATTAAAGGCAAACGGTATTGAGCAGATAATGAGTGTTTTCCAGAGTGATAAGTTAATCGAAGGTTTCGGCTTTGCTATTTTTATCAAAACGATAGAGAAGCTTAGCGTGATAGCGACAATTCCTGCAAAAACCTAAACGAATGCCAATTCGATTAGACCATATCCCGAAAAGAGAACGAACAATACAAGTGAAACAAGTATTATCTGTTCAATTACTATAACAACAGCATCGTATTGCATTCGTTCAAAAGCCTGGAATATCGCTCTGAATGTTAGTGCAAAAGAGGTTAAAATCATATATATTCCGAAAAGATAGACTGCATAGGTCGTATCTTCCGGGTAATCCATTAAATTAATTGTTAGGGCGATGAGACCAAAAGCGAGAAAAGATAATACAAGTTTGATTACTGAGACATTTGTGAGATATTCATTTGTCAGTTCTTTATTCCTTGCAATCTCTCGGATTATCTAATTATTGATGCCAAGGTTCGCAAAGATGGCGAATAACGCAGTAAATGACATTGCAAAACGGTATTTACCGAATCCTACTTCGCCGAGGTATCTTGCGGTATAAATCAACAAGAAAAAGCCTAGTATGGAGGTTATAACTTGTGATATGGTTAATACGCAGGTGTTTTTCGCGATGGTTTTGACGGTGTTCATGGTATCATTAAGGGTGAAAGGCAAATAAATGGCTAAGGGCGAAAGGTTTTCGACCGTGCCGAAATCAATTTTGAACTTGAGAGCATTCCAGACTTGATATTTCTATTATAATGCGTGATCGGTGATGTGTGATCCGTAATCGGTAATATGAGATCGGTAATGCCTAATCGTTGCGGTTCATTCATTTTACTTAGCCTCCATTACTTTTCACCCATCACTCTTTACCCACCACCCGTTACCCATTACCCTTTCGCCTCTCGCCTTTTGTCGGACATTTTTAAACCACAGATTAACACAGATTACACGGATTTAAATGGCTCAGTGTAAATCAGTGTAAATCCGCGTCCTAAATTAAATAGGTAGAAGATATACTTTATATACAATTAAAAAGAAAACTTCACCAGAAATTTTATTATACTTTAAATATACAAAAATAATATGAAGAGTATATACATTATGAGGATATAGGTGAAAGAAGAACCATGAGCGAAGCAAGACCAAATATAGTAACATTGAAAGATGTTGGATATAGAGTAATTCTGGAAAATGAGGATGGAACCCCAAGGTTAGTATGGCGGGGTTTTGTAAAAGAAGGGCAATATGGTAAGTTTATCTCCATAGAGCAGCACTGGGTGCGAAAGATGGAAGGCGATAAGATAGTAGATAGTAACTTTGGGCGAAAGCGTTTCAATTTCCCTTACGAGAAGGAAAAGTCATTGGCTATGTTTAAATCCATAAAAGAGCTATTGGGAGCTGCTTTAGGTGCTGCTTCCAGCGATGACCTGGCGAAGGAAGTAGAAGAGGAATTCGGTGACGAACTCGAAGGTCTCGATTAGTAGTTGTGGTATCTCATCGGAAGAACGTTTTGCAATAGTCCTCTGATCTACTGGTATATGTCTCATTGAAATCCGAGGGTAGGCATTTTTTATATGGATATTGTGCAAATCGGTAATCCATAAGAACGATAATGCAACGATCTTGCTCACTTCTTATGCCTCTACCAGCCGCTTGCAGCACCTTTGTAATCGCAGGGTAGAGATAGCCGTAGTTCCTTCCGGTTTCAGCTCCGTATTTGCGCACATAATAGCCCTCTATCATCTTTACCTCCAGCGTTGGCGGGCTTAGTGGCAATCCAACCACGATAATCGCCTTTAACGTATTGGATTCGTAATCCATGCCTTCGGAAAACGAGCCACCCTGCACGGCAAGCAATATACCGTCAGTATCATCCCTCAGCGTTTCATATAACCTATTTTTCTCCTCCTTTCTCATCTCTCTCCGCTCTATCATTACCCTACTCCTTACTGCGTCTGGTAAGTATGTAGCAACGCTTTTTAGTAGCGCGTATGAAGGGAAGAAGACGGCCATGCCGCCTTTTACATATTTAGCCACTTCGCCTATCTTTCCCGCCATCAGCCTATACATCTCTTCGCCCCTTTCTGTATATTTCGTTGTAAGTGCCTTTGTAACGACGATCATACGGTTTTCAGATGGAAAAGGCGACTTATATTCATTTAAAACGATCTCCTTACCTTTTATCCTAGCTGGAGATGCACCTAAAACATCGGCATACATCTCGGTTGGGCATAACGTGCCGCTCATCAATATAGTTGAATGTGCTTTAGCGAATATCGGCTCGCTTATCACCGAAGGATCAAGCAGTTTGAAGTAGAGTCTTGGATATTCTTTTTGCGCAAGCGAAAATATCCTGACACATTCCTCTCTTGTGCTCCAGCCATCGAGGAAATCAGCAACGCTTAGTATGTCCCTCTGCAGCATCTCGTTTTTATATCTCATGTCGTCCGTAGTCCTGCTACCAGAGGTTTCAAGATCTTCGGCAATGCCCCTGAGTGCGTTTACAAAATCGTCATAACTCATCGCTTCTATTCGCCCACGCCCCAACACCTTCGCCATCTCGTCCACCAGAAAATCCCGGTCCACTTTTATTTCGTCCTTGTTCTCTTTACTCGCACCCATAGCTAATTTTTTGAATATACTTTCCAAACCCATGAGATTACCCTGCATCTCTCGATCTCTTCGGCGAAGATCTCGTGCTATACTTGTTACGGTGTTCATTCGTAATTCACTGCTGAGATTACTTCTTATACGGTCTGGCAGGTTATGTGCTTCATCAACGATTACAATGAGGTCCTCTAACCCCTTTTCTATTTTCTCCAATACCCGTTCTGTGATGTCGGTGGAAAAGAGATAGTTATAGTCACAGACGAGCACATCTGCATTTCCTGCTGCTTCCAAAGCCGCCTTATAAGGGCATACGCCTCTCGTGGTGCACCAGTCGCATAACTGTTCCACATGCATTATCTCGCTTTTTATCCGTCTCAGCGCTTCTTCGTCCTGTTTCATGAAATAGCGGCATCTTTTGTTCTTCTGTTCGGACCTGCAAAATTCGTTGAATAAGAAATAAAATTCCCTGTGTATTGGTTTCGTTCGTGGGCACATGGATTGCTTTGAGGTAATATCAACCGTGGTGAACTCGCGTTTTGCATGATCCTTTATCAGCCTGAGCGTGTCAATAGCGATCTTATGCTGGCTGCGCTTGGAAGTGAGGAAAAAGATCGTTTTTCCGTTTTCCACTGCGTATTCTAATGCGGGGACGAGTGTGGCGACTGTTTTTCCTATCCCTGTGGGTGCATGTGCGACAAGGATTTTACCGCCTTCTACGGCATCCTTTACATCTCCCATAAATTCCCGCTGCCCTTCTCTTATCGAAGGGAACGGGAAAAGAGCGGTATTAGTTCCTTTCATTTGGTTCCAGTATTAAGTATATTTAAGTTGGATATTCCATTATTAGTTCTGTTTTGATAAATAGTTAAGGCGCGTAATAAATAGATAAAGCATAACGGAAATAAAAGCCAACGAGGGGATGTGATATGAACAGATATGTTCCTTTTATAACGCTGTCAGAGCTAAAACCGCGTGTTTGGATTACTCTTTCGGGCTGCAACTTCAAATGTAAAGGATGCTTTAGCCTAGCTCGTAATCCAATAGGCGAGCAGATGACAGTTGAACTGTTAATAAGCCTGGTGAAGGATTCAGCAAGCGAATGTTATAGCGCACTGGAAGAAGCGGTGATAACGGGTGGCGAACCTACGCTAAACCGGCATTACCTCGTAGATTTGGTATCGCAGTTAAAGGAATTTGTTGGATGGATTGTGCTTGACACGAATGGGTTTCTTTTGGACGATGCGTACTTAGAAGAGCTAATAGCGGCGGGTTTAACTGAGGTTACTTTTGATTTGAAGGCATGGAGTGAAAAACTGCATGAATGGTACACGGGATATTCAAATAAGAGTGTATTGGAGAACATAAGGAATGCGTATGGTAAGGTAAAGCTCGTAGTGAATACCGTGTACATACCAGGAATTGTGGATGACCGCGAAATAGAGCATATAGCGCAGTTTTTAGCGGAAATAGACACAAATGATGAGATAGATTACCGAATAAATAGATTCAGAGCGGAATTGAGTTACGAGAATATATCAAGGAATCCATATCCGGAGGAGATAGAGCGTGCATATTCGATTGTTGCTAAATATATGAAAAATTCGGTGATAGGTAAGAGCTGTGTGCGAGAACGGAAGATAGAGGTAAAACGGAGCTGGATAACGGTATTCCCTGATGGTACGTTAAAAAGACGGACTTTAGATGATTATCGGGAAGAGAATAAAAGGATGGCTTTTGTTTAGTAGACCACGAGATTACACAGATTTTCACTTGAAATTTTTCATTACTCGCGGGATATTTTCCACTACGTCCGTAGCAAGCAACCCATACCCTTTATCTGCAAATGCTAGGTCGCCCGCAGTGCCATTAACAAATGCGGCAGCAGTTGCTGCTTTGAACGGGTCAGACGCGATAGCAAAGAAAGCGCCTGTTATGCCCGCCAGCACATCGCCTGTACCGCCAACGGTCATCCCCGCATTTCCTTTTCGGGTTAGCTTTACCCTAACACCGTCCGATACAATGTCCGTAGGACCCTTCATCAAAGTGACAACCTTATTTAGCTTTGAAAACTCTTTCACGAACTCTATCCTTTCTTCCGTATTGGCCTCAGGAGGCACTTCTATGCGCCCGACCATACCACCAATCTTCGATAATTCGCCTGCATGTGGTGTTACGATAACGTGCTTATCCTCCAGCGGCAACTGCAACCCGTAAAAGCCATCTGCATCCACAACCACGTTCTTTGCAGCTGCGATTAGCATTCCTACCGCCTTTTTTGTCGCTTCTTCTGCGCCCAAGCCCATGCCTATCACCACCACATCATGCCGCTTTATCAAGTTTGAGACCACTGGCACGTCCTTTTCTACCAATATCTCAGAAGAAAGCGGTTGGACAATTAAATTAGGCGATATGGAAGCGATAATGGGAGATACGCTTTTAGGTGCTGCTATTGTCACCCAATCGGCACCTGCATGCAGTGCAGCAAGAGCTGCCAAGGTGGGTGCACCAAAAAAAGGGCCGCCGCCTACTATCAACACCCTACCGTTATCTCCTTTATGGCTGCTTGCTTTTCTCTTCGCTACTATCCGCACATCACCAGGACCTGTTAATCGGTCCATCCCATCAGGAATGCCTATATCTGCAACCACCAATTCACCAACGTATTCCTTAGCCTTTAGCAAACCCCTTTTCGCACTGTGGAACGTGACAGTGAGATCAGCTCGGACAGCCTTTTCCGCGTCGCCTGTATCGGGATCTAACCCCGAGGGTACGTCCACTGCAACAACAAATGCGTTAGCATCATTTATCAAATTAATAGCAGTTGCTTCCGGCTCTCGTATTTTACCGCGTATTCCTGTACCGAAGATCGCATCTATTATCACTTCTGACCCGTATAGCGTTTTGAGTTCTGAAGAGTCCGTTATCTCTGCAATGTCAAAACTGTTTTCTTTTAATATTCGCATGTTTCCACTCGTCTCTTCTGTTCTCAGATCTTTTGAACTGCCAAGCAATACGATTTTTACGTCAAAGCCGTGCAAATGCCGTGCTGCCGCAAAGGCATCGCCGCCGTTATTGCCCTTACCTGCCACTATCGTTACGCTCGTTCCTTTGCCTGTAAACCGCTTCTTTATCTCGTTTGCAACGTTAGCACCTGCGTTTTCCATTAGCTGTATCGGTATCAGCCCATAGAATTTGCAGTTCTCATCTAAAGCGGCCATCTCCTCTGATGTGATGTGTCCTATCATTATTATTCTCGCCTCTGTATCTTCTTAGCGGGTGTGATCATTAAAGAGCATTTTTGCATTTGACAGACAAGCCCTGGGCGGGATTCGGACCCGCGGTCTCCACCTTACCAAGGTGGCGCATTAGCCCCTATGCTACCAAGGCGTAATATAATTAACATAATAACTAAAGCTTATATAAAATGAAGAGGATGTAAAGAGTAAATGGAGATAGGCATATTAGGACCAGAAGGGACGTTTTCTGAAACCGCCGCAATGCTATGGTTAAAAGAGGGCGGTAGAATTGATAACTTTGCGATAAAATATTATGAGACAATATTTGACGTTTCCGAGACAGTATTAAAAAAAGAAGTGAATTATGGGATTGTACCAATAGAGAATTCCTTAGAGGGTTCAGTAGGCGATACGTTAGATGTGCTTTCGAGCGAGAATGCAGATGAGATGCAAATAGTAGGTGAAGTTTTAGTGCCAATAAGGATTTGCTTACTCTTCAATGGCTCTTTCCCAGAAATAAAAAAGATAGCTTCACATCATCATGCATTAGCGCAATGTAAGCAATTTATACGGGAACGATTGAAGGGTGTTGCACTGAAATACGTGGACAGCACGGCAAGTGCCGCGAAGCTGGCCGCGCAATCAGAACAAATAGCGGCATTGGCTTCCGCAGAAGCAGCGAAGATGTACGGGGTTAATATATTAGCGGAAGCCGTGCAGGACAAGGATAGCGTTACGAGATTTGTCGTGCTTTCTTCGTCCGGTATGAAAGCCGCACCTACTGGCAAGGACAAGACCTCGATACTGTTATATGTAAAAGAGCGGCCAGGAGCTTTATACGCGGTATTAGGCGAATTCGCTCTGCGTGGACTAAACCTTACGAAGATCGAGTCGCGACCTTCCAAGCGCGCATTGGGCGATTACATGTTCTATATCGATTGCGAAGGGCACTTAGAAGAAGCAGAGATAAAAGAAGCGTTAAAAGGCGTTGAAAAGAAAGCGACAATGTTGAAAATTCTCGGGACTTATCCTATAGCCAGGAGAAAATGAAAATAATTGTTACCGGTGGAGCGGGATTCATAGGTTCGCATCTGGTTGATAGGTTACTAGATGCGGGACATGTGGTTTTAGTCCTGGACAACTTAAGCTCCGGGAACGAGGAATTCATAAACCCGCATATAGGCAAAGAAAATTTCCGGTTTCATAAGCTAGACCTCTTACATAGCGATATAACAGCCTTTTTTGACGCTGTTGATGCGGTTTGGCACCTTGCTGCGAATCCCGAGGTGCGGCTAGGTGCAGAAGATACAAGAGTTCATTTAGAGCAAAATGTAATCGCAACCTATAACGTGCTGGAAGCAATGCGGCGAAAAGAAGTGCCGAGGATTATCTTCACTTCCACTTCCACCGTTTACGGCGAGGCGCATATACTGCCCACCCCGGAAGAATATCCAACTATTCCCATCTCGTTGTATGGCGCCTCAAAACTTGCCGGCGAAGCTTTTATCGCTTCTTACTGCCATACCTTTAAGATGCAAGCCTGGCTATATCGGTTTGCGAATGTCATAGGCAGACGGTCCTCGCACGGTGTAATTTACGATTTCATCAATAAGATTCGATCCAATCCGAACGAGTTGGAAATCTTAGGTGACGGTAAACAAACGAAATCATATATCTACGTGGATGATTGCATAGACGCCATGCTTGCGGGCATAAGTTCAAAACCGGAAGCTAATGAAAAGGTGAATATCTTCAATATCGGATCGGATGACATGATAAGCGTGACGCGAATTGCAGAGATTGTGTGTGAAGAGATGCACACCACGCCCAATTTCAAATTCACCGGCGGTAAAAGGGGCTGGAAAGGTGATGTGCCCGTTATGTCGCTTGATGCGTCAAAACTAAATAAATTGGGCTGGAAGCAGAGGTATAACTCGGAAGGTGCCGTGAGAAAGGCAACTAAGGATTTATTGGCGGTTCAGGGGACAATCACGAAGAGTAAATAATATCCATTATGTTTAGTTTAGTAAACATGCCAGCATATATTGCGACATACGAAAGAGGCGAGCTTGAAGAACGGATAGAGACGCTTGAGGATATGCTAAACGAGTGTAAACTATGTCCAAGGGAATGTGGCGTTAATCGAAACAGGGGCGAGAAGGGATATTGCAACGCGGATAAAAATTTGGTGGTATCCGGCGTGCAGCCACATTTTGGAGAAGAGGATGTGTTAGTTGGAACTTATGGCTCGGGCACGATATTCTTTACTAACTGTAACCTTGGCTGCGTTTACTGCCAAAACTATGACATAAGCCACTTAGGATATGGACAGAGGATGACGGAGGAAGAACTTGCGATTCACATGCTCAATCTGCAAAATAGCAGTTGTCATAACATAAATTTCGTTACTCCTACGCATTACACGCCGCAGATCGTGAAAGCGCTGAGACTAGCAATACAAAAGGGGCTTCAGATCCCTATCGTTTACAATTGTGGCGGATACGAGGCAAAAAGCACCATTGAGTTGCTAGATGGTATCGTCGATATATACATGCCAGACATAAAGTATGGCAATGTGGAAAGTGGCGAGAGATACTCCAATGCACCCGATTATTTCACGGTCTGTAAAGAAGCGGTAAAGGAGATGCACCGCCAGGTAGGCGATTTAAAAGTGGATGGAGTGGCATGGCAAGGGTTACTGATACGGCATTTAGTGCTTCCAAACGGGTTAGCAGGCTCCGCAGAGGTTCTTAAGTTTATTGCTACTGAAATATCAACGGAATCATATGTAAACATAATGTTGCAATATAGGCCTACGTATAAAGCGTACGAGTATAAGGAACTGAACAGAGGTATAAATATGAGTGAATACCGGGATGTAATAGAGATTGCAACTGAATTAGGCTTGCACAGAGGGTTTGATAAAATGAGAAAGCATAATATCTAACTAAAATTAATTATTGACACAGATTAACGCAGATTAACGCAGAAGAAATTAAATCCGTGTAA
>QBUN01000359.1 GCA_013180565.1 Candidatus Methanophaga sp. GoMg3.2
GCCATCACAAGTATCACCGGCCATGAGCCCAGGAAGACGAACCCTATGAGCAGATCCACGACAAACTCCGCCATGCAACCTTCAACAGCCCGGTTCTTCAATTTTGGTATCCAGGTCCTGCCGAACCTCTTGCCGAATAATGCTGCTGCTGCGTCTCCAAATGTGGTCATCAGTATAGCGGCTATGGCAATCTCCTTAGAAAATACGCTAATGGCTATTATTGCACCTATGAGGAAGAAGACGTTACCGCTTAATCTATCTTCTTCCTTCTTTCGGTATAGTTTATGAAATAAAGGCAACTTTAGCTTGAGATCTATCCTGACAAATTCGATCTCCAGGAATAGTATCAAAAACAAAGTCATTATCAGCAATACTGCCGCTTTGGGCAGAATGTAATAGCCTGCAACTATCAGTAGAGAGGTGACGTGCACCACCTTTCTTTGGAGTTCCCTTTTCATACTGATTTCTTCTGTTTCCATCGGTTTTAGTGCCTTTTTTCTCTATCTATGTCGTATAATTACCAATAAAAAATATTCGCTAATATGGCCATTCATCGCTAAACATTAATAAAAACAAATAAGTTAAATATAGATATATATGCTAAAGGTGTAAATATGGGCGGACTTGGAAAGATATTCGGAAGCAATGCGCAGCTTATTGTTTTGGAGCACCTAATAACAAATCGGGGCATGACAACGTATCTTTCTGGAATCGCAGAGGCAACCGGCCTTTCTCATTCCAGCGTTGCACGTGTAATCGAGCCGCTTTTAGATTTGAATATCGTGAAAGAAGCGAAATTAGGTAAGCAGATAAGGACGTTTACGTTGAGTGAAGATAATGAGGTGACCAAGCTAGTGATGCAGTTTTATGCCGATTTGGAGAAGATTTTGGGCGAATGAATTTTAGGTACATGTTTTTATACTTATGATAACTAAGGGATAAGAGAGTGTCACAAATCTTTTTAAGTAGTACGGCGTGATAGGACATTTGGGTGATGATAGCAGTGAACTATCTGCGCACAGGTGATGAAACATCGGATATGGTGAAGTAAGAGAAAGGTGAAGTAAAATGGTAAAAGAGCGGAAGAAGAAATTTGGACGAGGCGCGAACGCATGCAGACGATGTGGTAGGAGTAGAGGCCTGATTCGTAGATATGGGATTTATCTCTGTCGTCAGTGCTTCCGAGAGATAGCGAGGGATATCGGATTTAGGAAGTATAACTAAAACCTTTTCTTAAATAATTACATGAGTTATCAAAAGAAGTAAAGCTAAAAAATGGAGAAAAAAAATGTCGCTAAATGATCTGCTTGCAGATGCGCTTTCGCACATAAAGAATACAGAGAGAGTCGGGAAGATGGAATGCGTGATAAAACCCGCTTCAAAGCTGATAGGTAATGTACTGGGTGTAATGCAAGAAGGCGGGTATATAAAGGAGTTTGGATTCGTAGAAGATGGGAAATCGGGTATCTTTCAGGTGAAGCTTGGTGGTAAGATAAATGATTGCAATGCGATAAAACCACGGTTTTACGTCCGTGCAAATGAATATGAGAAATGGGAGAAGAGACTACTCCCAGCAAGGAATTTCGGTATGCTTGTGATTACAACCTCAAAAGGTGTGATGTCACATGAAAAAGCGATTGAGAATGGCATAGGTGGGCAATTACTGGCTTTTGTTTACTGATTTGACATGGTTACATTTTGTTTACCGCAGAGAACGCAGAGGCATCAGGAAAGTTGTTCACCACCCGGCGTATGCCGTTCTTCAGAACATTTACATTAAAGTTGATCAGTAAGCCGACTTTGTAGCCAGAAAGTCTCAGGTAGGAGAGCAACTGGGCCTGATAAATTGGCGCTAAGCTATCAACAGCCTTAATCTCAACAATGACCGTTTCTTCGACAAGAAGGTCCAGGCGGTAGCCACAATCCAGCTTCACCGCCCGATAGACCACGGGCAGGGGCTTCTGCTGTTCCACCTTAAGACCTCGTTGTACCAGATCAAAAGCTAGACAAGCTTCATAAGCCGATTCTAGAAGACCCGGGCCCAGGGCGCGATGTACCTCGATAGCTGCGCCAATGATGCGTTCCGTTATCCTGTTATGTCTCTCCGTTTCCGTCATCTCTGCGCTCTCTGCGCTCTCGGCGGTAAATAAATCGCATCAGCTCTGCATCAACCGATTCACCGCGTTGACTATTGCCTCTACAGAAGCCATTACTATATCTTCTCGCACACCCCTCGCAGTTACCATTCTTCCTCCCTTCGTCACACCCACGATTACCTCCGCGAGTGCATTGGAACCGCCGGTTATCGCCTCTATCCTGAAATCTTTAAGTTCGATGTCGCCACCTATTTCACCGCCTATTATCTCCTGAATAGCTTTTATCGCAGCATCCACAGGACCAACACCCATCTGCGCGCTCTTGCATTCCTTCCCCCGCACTACTGCTTTCAGCGATGCTGTCGGTATCAAATTATTCCCGGTCATAACCGAGAGTTCCTTTAGCGTTACTATACGTTCATGCATTGATACTTCGCCGGTTACAACTTCTGCTATTGTAAATAGGTCATCATCGGTGACTTGTTTACCGCTTACACCAAGTTCCTTTACCCGTTCGAGAATCTCATCAATTTGCTCTTTTGTGGGTGACATCCCGATTTCTGATAATTTATTCAATACCGAGTGCTTGCCTGTATGCTTCCCAAGAATAATCCGCCTCATATGCCCTACCATCTCCGGCGTCATTATACCCGGCTCAAAGGTATCGCTCTTCTCTATTACACCGTGCGCATGTATCCCGGATTCGTGAGAAAAGGCATTATCACCCACTATTGGCTTGTTTACCGGGAGTTCTATGCCGGTTAAACGTTCAATAAGCTTCGCCATCTCAAATAGAAACTCGGTCTTTATGTTTGTTTTTAGTCCATATATCGCGTTCAAACCCATCACGGTCTCTGCGAGGTCTGCATTTCCCGCTCTTTCGCCTATCCCATTCACAGAAACTTGAACTTCCGAAGCACCCGCCTTCACTGCCGCTAAACTGTTCGCCACCGCAAGACCAAAGTCATTGTGGCAGTGTATGCTAATTGGAGTCTTCACCACACGATCTATCGCTTCTACAAGCTCGAAGATGGCGAAGGGGTCTAGTACGCCCACAGTATCAGGCACATTTAGGATGTCGGCGCCTGCTTCTTCTGCTGTTTTGTATATCTCAGTTAGATAATCTAAACTCGTCCGTGTAGCATCCATTGCAGAGAACATACAGATAAATCCATGTGCTTTGACATACTTCGTCATCTCGTATGTCTGCTCTTGTACTTCCGCTTCGCTCTTCTTTGTCGTGTGCTCACGCTGAATCACGGAGGTGGGCGCGAATATATGGATCATATCAACCCCACAATCAATGCAGGCATCAATATCCTGCGTTAAAACCCTTGCCAACCCACATATCTTTGCCGAAAGTCCCTCGTCACAGATATACTGAACTACCTCCTTCTCCTCCTTAGACGTAATCGGCGTTCCCGCTTCTATTATGTCCACACCCAGCGTGTCCAACCGCCTTGCAATTGTGCCCTTCTGCTCTTTAGTAAAAGAGATCCCAGGTGTTTGCTCTCCATCCCTCAATGTCGTATCAAAGACCTCTATTATCCTTTTAGCGTCTCCGTGAGTGCTTCCTTCTTTCATCTTATACTCTATCCTCTACCATTTTGAAAGTGAGAAATAAAGGTAGTTAAATAAAATGAATTTGAAATAAGTTCGTTGATAATCAAACCACAGGGGATTGCGGTATCAATGTCCAGTGGAACATCTTTTATATCTGCCACACTAATTTAACTTGAGAATTCCCTGTGGCTTGCCACAGGGTGACCTTGTAAAGTATATAAAAAATTTCCGGTGCTGCGAAGCAGCATCACCTTGGCGTAATACCCTGTGGTCTTGCCACAGGGATAGTCAAGGTGAAGGAAATTTTTTATTGTATCAAGGAACAAAAACCCGTTGGATAACTAAAACGAGTTAAGGGCTCACCGTCAGGCGAAGAGATAACAGAAGAAATGCCGACTGTTTTTGCAATGCTGTCCGGAATAGCTTGAAGCTCACCAAGGCCTATGAGTTCCGGCAGCGATAATGAGTTACCCTTTTTTTTTGTATTTTTCTCATATTTCGCCACTTCTTCTTTCTTCTTTACTCCTATCACCTCAATATCCGTTGGAAACATAGAGACCAGATTATGCAATGTGCCAAGAAATCACTTTTCTCATTTATATTATCACTTTAAAAATAGAAAGATATAAAATGACTTATATCTCAATAAAAGGATAAAGGAATATTATAAGGAGGTAAAGAGGGAATATGGAAAAGAAAAGTGGAATAGTAGGCTTTACAGGAACGTTTAGAGAGCGTATGGCGGATACAAAGGAAGGATCCAAGGTAGTATTTACGGGCTCGGTAGCAGTATGCTCTCCATTTATCGAATTGCTCGCTTATACAGTGAGGGATAGAGGTTTTGATATGTTGTATGTGCCGAAAGCAAATGCAAAGGAGGCAAGAAAGATAAGGGAGATAGAGAACATAGGTTACAGCGTTGTAGATGAAAAGGGCGATCCGGGGAACTCTGATGTGATTGTTGTGCTTGGTGGATTAGCGATGCCTAAGTTCGGATGTACGCCAGAGGAGGTCAATCAGATGATTGAAAGTCTATCAGGCGATAAGAAACCGAAGATCTTTGGCGTGGGGTTCATGAACATATTCGAGAAAGCAGGCTGGGATAAGAAGATAGATTTCGATACGGTGATAGACATAACGATGGAGACAGTAGTGGTCAAATAGATACTGCGCCGACCGGGATTTGGACCCGGGTTATAGGCTTTTTGCCCATCTTTTTTTATGTTTTAACTGCGTATTCTTCCTTTTGAAGGAGGGAAGAACGAATGAACGTTAGGTTGGCAAGCCTATGTGATACCAGGCTACACTACCGGCGCATGTTTTTTATTTTATTTTATCCTATTTTATAATATACTCCTCCCCTAGTTTAGGTGCTATTGCCTCACATCCGATATTATCTCTCGCCCATGCTGCAAACTCGTTGGTATGTTCTCCATGAACCATGAACACGACCTCAGTGCCATTCTTGCAAAATCGTGACACCAAATCCTTCAGCTCGGAATCACCGGCATGTGCTGAGAAGTCATATTGCTCTACACTTGCACTTACTTTCACCACCTTGCCATCTACTTCCACATGACCGTTCTCTATTAATCGCCTACCGTTCGTCCCTTCTATTTGATAGCCCGTGAGCAGCACTTTGCTCTTAGGATCTTTGTGTATCTTCTTCAGATAATAGAGCACGGGTCCGCCATTAAGCATTCCCGCAGTGGTGACAATTACAGAGGGTTTAGAAAAAATGTTCTTTCGCCTCGTCATGTTTACAAACTGTGCATTATTAAATGCATCATTCAATGCTTTCGCGTTTTTCAAGAACGAGGGATGATTCTTGAACAGACGGAATACTCCTAGACCCATACCATCTACATATGGCGTAATACCATACGAATGCAGAATCATCACGACCTCCTGTGTCCTGCCAACCGCAAAACAGGGCACAATCACATTACCTCCAGAAGCTAAAGTTTCCTTAATAGAGTCTATGAACTCATGCTCCATTTCCTGCCGGTCTCTATGCTCTCTATTGTAATATGTGCTCTCTAGGAGTAAGATGTCGGAGGCGGGAAACTCAGAAGGGGCAGCGCTTTTCATTAATCTTGTCTCATCCATTCTTATGTCTCCAGTGTAAAACAAGCTGATGTCCTCACTCGCTTTTCGCAGATACGTTGCTGAACTTCCCGGTATGTGTCCGGCATTATATAATTCGAACTCATAATCTGAGCCGTTTAATGCTACCCGCTCACCATAAGCGACTGTGCGCGTATGCTCATCCATTTTTCTTATGTCCTCTTCGTCAAAGAATGCAAATCCCTGATCCTTACCTACTTTTATTGTGTCTCTACCCAAAAGGATAGTTAAATCCCTTGTCACAGAGGTCATATACACCTTAGGTACCATCAAACTCGGGACCATGCCTGAATGGTCGAGATGAGCATGTGAAACAATAACAGCCTCAGGCGAGATATTCCCATTATTTAAAGGTACCTCTGGCGGGTCTGAGGGCCGCATCCCATAATCTAAGAGGACTCTATCATCCACTAATATTGCAGAACGTCCTACTTCGTTACAGCCGCCGAGAAATTTTAATTTCATTTTAGTTTAATTAACCTTCTTTACTCTGCACTGGAGCTAAGCCCCTTTCCGTTTTAGTTATCTCCACTCTCCGCACAGGGTATACCTTCTTCGCAACCTTGTATATATCCGCCGAGAGTTTACCAAGTATTATCTCCTGTATATATTTGCTAAGTTCTAAGCTACTGGCTCTATTTTTAATTTCCTCAGCCATTATCTTCCGTATCTGCTTTATCTGTGCTTCACTTGCTTTCTTTAGCGTAAAACAGGATGATTTTACACGAATGGTCTCGCCATCCTTTGTCAGAACATCCACATTAGACTCGATTTTCGAGCTCCTCTTCCGCGCTAAACTACGTAGATAGCCACCATTTACCTTATGCCCTATGAATCGTGTATGAGCGTTATTATGCTCGACTTCAGAGATTTCAAATATTAATTTCAAATTTGAATTCTTTATCAGCTTACCTGTGAGGTCTCCCACAGTCATTTCCACTCTTCTACCTATTAACTTGGCGGGATCATCTGCCACCGTATCCCCTGCTGTCACATCGCCAAACATCTTCGGTGCTACTACCGTGTACCACTCTTTTGATTTCCACTTATCTTTCAGTCTTTTCTTCGCCAGTTGTACTCACACTCCTTCTTTTCTTTTCTTTCTTATTAAGAATGAAATCATCATATATAAGCCTTCCTACTAAGGTAATTCAATACCGCTTCAAATATAGCTTTACCATCCCCGTATGCACCCCTTCCTTCTTCTCCCCCCTTCGCTCTTCTTGACCATTCAGAATCCAAAAAGGCATAAAAAGCCCTTTCCGGATGCGGCATCAAGCCCAATATAATCCCGCTTGGGTCACATATCCCTGCGATATTATCCACCGAACCGTTAGGGTTCCAGGGATATGAGGCATAACCACCTTCAGGGTCAATATAGCGGAATACAATCTGATCGTTCTCCTCCAGAAGCTGTAGATACGCCTCTCGCCTTTTCTCACTGATGAAAAACTTACCCTCTGCATGTGCGCAAGGCATCTTCATGATGTGCCCGTTCTCTATCCCCTTCGTGAAAACACAGTTCCCACGATTTTCCTGTCTCAGGTATACCGATCGGCATTCAAAGCGAGCGGAATCGTTTGTTGTCAATGCTGCCTGCTGCAGCCCTACTTTTTCATCTGCTAATCCCGGCAGTAACCCCATTTCCACTAATACCTGAAATCCATTACATATCCCCAAGATAGGTTTACCATCGCGTATAAAATCGTCTATCTCTTCACCTAATGTACCTTTTATCCGCGCAGCCAGTATTGCCCCGGCGCGTATATAATCGCCGGAAGAGAAGCCACCGGGTATCACTAACAGATCATAATCATTTAGTTTCCTCTTCTCTCGCTCTTTTACCGCACCTATCAATTGTTTCAAGTGCACAATCTCTGCCGCTGCACCTAGCCGCTTAAAAGAGCGAAACGTCTCAAGCTCGCAGTTCGTTCCTTCTATCTGCAATACGCATATTCTCGCTGGCATCATTTAATTGTATATAAAGTATAACTTCTACCCATAAATTTAATTTATGACGCAGAGTTACACGGATTTATTTAACTTGACATTGTTGATTAATATGATCTGTGTCCATAATTGATTTTAGTTTGTTCGACAGTGCCCATTGCGACCATAAGCACACCAACTACCGTTTTTCCATCTTTTATCTCGCCCTTTCTTATCAATGCTAATATATCACTCAATTCCACAAACGTTACTGGCAGTTCAGCGTCAGAAACTTTCGTTAGCTCATTCGCTTTATAGATGTATATTATCTCACTACTATAACCAGGAGCAGGTAAATATTCAGTAAGTTTATACAATTTGGAAGCTTGAAAGCCCGTCTCTTCAATTAGTTCGCGCATGGCACATTCCTCGTGCGATTCGCCTTCTTCAAGCGTGCCGGCCGGTATCTCCAAGGTGTTACGTTCAACAGCCTTCCTGTATTGCTCCACTAACAGTACCTTCCCATCCGTCAAAGAAACAATAGCGGCTGCACCGGGATGAACAAGAATTTCACGTGTTTTCGTCCGCCCATCGGGTAATAAAACGGTATCAAGCCGTAACTGTACAACTTTACCTCTATATAGTTGCTTACTCTCAATTGTCTTCGCTTCATTCATAGTGATCAATAATATGTATCTGCATCTTATTGGTTTTTGCAGAGATTTCTGAATGAGTCACTATAATTACTTTAAAGGTGAAAATAATAGGATATATGAAGGAGATTGAAATCATGAAAGCTGGTGTTGCACAAGTCTATTATTAAAAAAGTCTTCGGAATCTTCAGAAATATCAGTTATTCCCCTCTTTATCATCAAATAGCATATTTAAAGCGAAAGGTCTTTAATAACTATAATGAAAGAGAGTGCAAAAAGCGTCTACAAGCGTGATGCGATAAACTATTACGACCAGCCAATGAGAAGTTCTCGATACGATCCTGTGAAGGTACGTTGGGAAGATAAGATATGCCAGGACCATTATCGTAAGATGGTCAATAGACTGACAGAAGCAGGAGAGAAGTTACGCATCCTCGATTTCGGCTGTGGTATCGGATATGGATATCACCTCATATCAAATATCCTTGATGATGACGTACCGATTGACGCTAATAATTGTAAGCTACTGGATAAAGATGATATTGAGTATTATGTGGGTTTTGACAACAATCCTGACCTGGTGGAGATTGCAAATGATAGATATAAAGATGATGAGAAGGTAATGATCCACCAACACGACTTTTTGAGGGACGAATACCCTGCGAAACCATTCAATCTCTATTTCTCCTCTGGCGTTCCGTTCTCCCATCTAAAAGATGATGAATTTAAATCACTCCTTGAGAAGATATTTGGTCATATCAAAAGTTTTGAGCGGTCTGCATTTATTGTCGTTGATGTTCTGGGAAGGTATTCGATTGAATGGCAATCGCAATGGAAAGCTCCATCGTGGCATATTTATAATATGTCATTCTTCAGCGATGGGAATGATGCCGAGCCTATATATATGAAGTTCTGGGGAAAAGAATTAAACGACTTTGTGCTAGAAGCCGCAAAAAAAGCAGGTGTTAAAGCGGAATGCTTTGATACGTTTGATCGTTCTATCTTCATTGGCAGGCATATAGACACGAGTAACTTCAATCCGAACCTGAAGAAGACGAGAGCGATGGTGAATATGTTGTTTTATCCACTACAACGGGCTCCTTTAACTGATATGTTCATGGACTACACGTATGTGGGAGCTCCCGAAGATGTCCAGGAGCATTATAAGTGGATCACATATTGCTGGAATTATACTCTTGCGACCGCATGCAGCTATCTTGATATACCAATTCCTGATTGGTTTAAAATCAATGAGGCATACTCAATCCCAGCATCTTTGAAGAGCAGCCAGGAGCAGCTCGGCCGGGTCGTCAAAGATAAAGAGAGATATAAGCAGACAGACGACTTCAGGGCGGATGTTTTTGAGCCCTTGTTAGGGCAGCTTCTTCGCAATATCGAACGCGATTATTCAGAAGGTTTAGGCGCAGCACACACGCTCATATCTATCTTTGAGGTGAGTCCATGAACTTCCGCTTCTTGACCGATTGTGGTTATCTACCAGCAGATCAGTTGAATGAACGAGACTGGAGCGATATAACATTGAGCAGAGAGGATGCAAGGGCTATAACGGCGCAAGTATTCAGCATATCCGAAGATATAAACCCGGTCCAGTTTTTGTCCATTGCGGACCGGCGGATTATTTTGTATTTTTATTGCGATCGAGATATTGATTATTCTTGGTTTAGTAGAAGACTGGAGGGACGAGAGGGGTTCGCCGATAAATACAGGGCAAACTGCACCGACTACGGGATATTAGTCGCAAAGAGGAATATCCACAAAGGGAATGCACTCAAGCAATTCGCTTCGATGATCAATCTTCCAGTAGATAAGATTGCGAAGTTCGGTGATCAGGGGCAAAAAGGAGGGAATGACCATGAACTCCTTGCATATCCCGGAAGTTTCTCTGTTTACCGTCATGATAAAGCTAACAGCAACACATTTAACAGTCATGAAGCGTTCAATATATCAAATGCTGCGGGAACGCTATGGGTGCTTGAGCGATTGAACTTTGTATCACCGGATAATACACGAATCGATGCCTTGCAGGATATGCCCTTCATTCAATTTAAGCAGACTTATCAGGCAGCAGCCTTTGATATGGATGGTACACTCATATCTGATGGTGAATCACGACCTTCTGATGCGATGTATAGGATGCTGGCTGCGTTGCTTGAAAAAGGAATACCGATCGCGATTATAACAGCAAGAAACGCAGAAGAGATAGACCACATGTTTTTGCGTGGATTCAATGGAGTTCTTGATGAGCCTTCAAAGAATCTCTTCTTATTCTTGTGCAACGGGGCTGCGCTGCTAAACAGTCATTAATCTCGAAATCTTCATAAAACCCCGTTATTTTCCTATTTATCCGTAAATAGCCTATTTAAGCTTGCATGTGTATAGTTATTTTATACTATGCGTTCCATCGAGCTAAACGGTCTGCTTCAGGTGGAGGTCAAGGTGCCGATGAGTCATTCGCAGGTTGATGGTGGTATAAGGATGTTGTAAGAGAAGATAGCTTCTTGAAACTTCACGACAAGTTATGGGAAGACATTGACTTAGCCTATGACGATACGCTTGAACG
>QBUN01000358.1 GCA_013180565.1 Candidatus Methanophaga sp. GoMg3.2
GATTATTTGGCAGCCACTTAACCACATCTACCCACATGAAATAGCGAAGAGCCATTTTTCTACTGCTGGGTACAAATCCTTTTCATGCATTTCATAAAGAATAGTAGTAATCCTTTATCTTTTTAGCCATTAACAATCTCCTTTGCATTAAAAATTCATCGTAATTATCAATATCCATTGAAAAGATGCTGTCCGGTATGCAATTCATCGTTAAATTTTCTTTAAGCGTTTGGAGATCAGCTATACCACCATATTTTTGCCCAGAGCCATTGCATTGTTCTATTAACTCATCAAAATATATATTCGGTGCTTTGTTGCCTACTTGGATATTTATCTCTGATTGCATATAAACATAGTTAGCAATCTGATTATATTGCCCTTTTTTCAGACCACGTTTCTTCAGATAATCTCGTGGGAATACGTGATGTATGTCACCCCTAAGGGAAATTAAATTATTCACTGTTATGTCTTTTGATAAAAAGCCTTTGTCATTTGACTTCACCTGAGCCGCTAAATAAACATTGAAGTTAGGACTACTAGACACAATAGTTTGGAGGTTCTGTACCAAGGCGGTATCCCAAAAGGCATCCGATAACTCAGCATTTTCAATGCTTTCTAGATATTCTTTAAAGTCTTTACTTGAAATGTTTTTTATATCAAAATCAAACAGAGATTCTGGAGAAGCAGAGTATCTGCCTGTTAGTATAGATAAAACAAACCATTTGCACACGTATGTTCCTATATCGGCAGGATTATAGTTCTGGGATTTTAGTTTGAGATACAGAATATATGCAAAGTTTAGGGCGTTTTGTGAGCGGATAAGTTTAGGCGAAATAAACCCTGCTGATTTGGTTATCATTAAGAACTTCTTGAAATTGGTTTCGTTAACGAAGTTCAGTATGCCTTTTTCAAGGGTAGCAAACGATTGTTTCGCTATTTCTTCTTCGTATGTTCTTGTCTCAAAATTTCTACCTGAGAGTAAACTAACCAAATCAGCTAATTTTCCTCTGTTAAATTCTGATGTAAAAGCTACTCTCAATAAATCGTTATAATTGGGATCGTATAGGTCTTCTTTTTCGTTTTTCAACCATGACATCTTTTGGAAGAAGTCGGTGGTGGTAAACTTTTTGTCTACCTCAGTAATATGTGCGTAGAATTCAGGAGCAACAGCCAAATGACAGAAGTAGTCTATAAACTTTCTAAGATTTGTGCCTCCGTAAGTTTCATTTGCTGCTATTTTCGACATTGCAAAGTCCGCTTGGCTTAGCACAACCCCTTTTGAGTTAATTCTGATGAATATTTCTGTTACTGTTTCAATATCTAGGTCGGGATCTAACTCAATTAAGCCAAGTTGTTTTTGTGTTATTTTCCTTAGATATTCTATCTTGTCAAAAATGAATTTACGATCAATGTTCTCATTTTTAGCGCAATACGTTTCGACTAAATTAAATACGTCCACATCTCCCGAAGTTATCTTAGATATATCAGGCAGCCAACTACTATCTCGCTCAATAGCCGTGTTAAGCACCTCAAATTTTTCTTCTAGGGGGTTAAACGCTATTTTTATTTTCACTCGCTTGTAATCTTTGTTAATCACCGAGTCTCCCAAAATAGCAGCAGTGAGTGCCGTTACACGTTGTTGTCCATCAATGAGGATTTTCTTACCCTCTGCGGTAGTACCATCTTTTAGTTTTACATTTGGGTTACGCCAGGCGATCAAATAACCGATGGGATATCCCTGATATAGAGAATCCATTAAATCTCTTACCTTTGTTGCATCCCAAACAAAAGGTCGTTGAATTTCGGGTATTGCTATCTCGTCTGATTTTACCCATGAGAGAATTGTTTCTATCAAATGTTGATTGACTGAATACTTCTGCGTTTTCATCTTTTAATCACTCTATTAGAATCACTTTATTAAAACTTTTCTGACTCTGCCGGATGCGGTATCTCGTACTACAAATTCCACTTCGTAGTACTTCAACTGGATATTGTCGTTAACAAATATGGCATAATCAAGCCATTCGTTGAATTCGTTCACAAATTCCAGCTATACGGGCCGTATGGTCTTTCTTTTCGTTTCTCAGGTAATACACTATCAAATCTTTTACACGCATCTTCTCTAAATCAACTAAATACCGCGTCAACATCTTTTATCGTCGTGTTATCTTTCTTCTCAATCTCTGTTATAATCTCCCTGACTTCTTCTTTCGATTGCAAACCTGATAACTGTAATGATCGGAGTATGGAATGTAACACCAATGTTTCAACGCCATTCTCATCGGCAAATCTTAACGCAGCAGCATCTATCGAAGAGAATATGTATTTCCTATGCCTGCAAATACTTATTGCTTCCAACTCGCCTTTTCCCAATGTTCTCTTCTCTATCAGTAATTTTTGATATTCCTCGCTTTCTTCTTCCGATGGATATAGCACCTCAAAATATCTGAATATATCCCGTGGAAATGTATATCCGTAGTCCAAAGAAGTTGTTAACTCTTCATAAATCGCAGGTGTTATTACAATGCGATGCTTTGAGAACAAGCTTTTTAGCAATTCCAATCGCTTGATCTTTGCGAATGCACTTGCCATGTCTGTATCCAGAATGATTACACTATCCAATGATTAACCCCACTCCTTTCTTGATTTTATCCTCTGAAGGTGCTTTAACAATCCTCTTTATCCCTCTCTGCCCCAATATGTTTTTGAAGCTTTCTGTGGGCATACCAGCAATTTCCGCTGCCCTACTCAATGATATTTTCTCTTCTTTATACAATTCTATCGCCATCTCTGTTTTTAGCGCAGGTCGTACCTCCAACATCGTCCTGAATGCATCATCCAGCAACTTCTCTTTGTCTTTGTAATAACCTGCACGTATGAGGCTATTTATGCCTTCCTTTATCACGTCTACGTCCATTGACATGCCATATCACCTCTTTTGTGATTTTTTAAATCTCTGCTTTTTTTCTATCTCTTGAATATACTATAATTATTGGTTTATTTAAACTTTTACATTGCTTCGATTATTTTGAGTTCCTCTTCGCAAAGTGGATTTTTGGCTTTAGGATTTGGGAATACAGTTCTCACAAATTCATCATGTCACCTTTCATTCTGATTGTTCGTATTTAAATCTGAAGATTCTTTTCTTTCACCTCCTCCCCCGTCAGCCCATACAAATCATATACCAGCCGATCAATCTGCGCATCCACAATCTTTATCTGTCGTTCATAAAGCTCTTTATCGCCTTCCATTCTCGCCTCGTGGTGTTTCTTCTGCAGTTCGAGCATCGTATCCACCAAAGCTACAAGTTTATCGTGCTGCGTTTTTTCTGTTGAATTGGAGAAGCCTATGGTTATAGCCTCTGATTTATTTATTGTGCATCTTATCTATTAATTCTTTTCGCCGGGAATCGTGATCCACCCCAAAAGACCATAAAAATTCGTTGAACAAGTCCTTGACTATCTCATCAAAACGTTCTGATAACTCACGCACAGTTATTTTTCTCTCAATTGTTATCGAATCATCAAAGTCCGAGCTACCTAAAGGTCGCTCAAACGGGTCAGGCGATCTTGTTGAACTTGTTAAAATACTACCTCTTATTCCTTCCAAAGATAAATTAATCAATATTACGCCCCAATACCCTATTTTTTCATAAAAATTCAGAGAGAATCTAAGCACACCCTCTACCATGTCTGCAGTTTCAAATAAATTCACTTTCTTCTCGTTATCACTTCCCCATAAGCGTTGTTTGCTGAAAATCAGACCGAATAGATTTATTTCGGTGTAATTTAGAAACGATTCGTAAACAGAATCGTAGGCAATACTCTCATGAGCTGTTTTATACGTACCTGCTGGCGGAAAATCACAATCATGTACTGAGATTTTAGATTTATTTGCTATATCACTTAAGTTTTTGAGAGCAACTAACGGCGCGTGAGGAAATACCGGACTTACAGAAACACATTGAAATGCTTTGAAATTCTTTCTTGTTGGTTGATTATTAAATCGCTCTTCTGCTCTCCTCAAAAGTCTTTCTCGATTTTCAACCGCTTTTTCGCGTCTATTTATTAACCATTCAATTTCTTCATAACGTGCTCGTTGTGGATCGTTTTGGCTGTCCACACGCACATAGATCCCTGTTGTATTTTCAACAGTGTGCGGCGTTTCATCGCTCTCTTGCACCCTGATGACCACTACTGCTTTTTCGAGGTCATCACCAAATCTACAAACCTTAATTTCTGGAAAAACCGGTGGATAAATATTCTTCAATGCGATTGAGGTTACTTTTTCATTTAAGCCTTTTGCATAATCCATTCCATCTATTGGTAGTTTTGGTTTTCTATCCTTTTCACCTACGCCTACCAAGATAATGCCACCATAAGTATTGGCAAAAGCTGATATTTCCTTTGCTATCTGTTTGTTCTCATCCTTACTAGAAAAAAGCTTTTTATATTCTAATCTGCTATTCTCTTCAATCTGTTCGTCACAAAATGCTTTCACATCTTCAAATTCGATCTCATTTATTGGTTTAACAAAGATACTCATTCTTCTTCCACCACCTTCACCTCCTCCTCCGTCAGCCCATACAACTCATAAACCAACTTGTCAATCTGCGCATCAACAATTCTTATCTGCTGTTCGTAAAGCTCTTTATTACCATTTGTGCCCATCAATCAAACCAAAATCTTTTTTAAACCTTCTATAAACTCTGGAACGAAATACCTACGCTTACCCTCTCCTGTGACTTTATTTGCGATATATCTGGCAATTAAACCCTTGCTATCACTCTGCATCTCCTCTTTCGCCTCTTTTACCAATTCTTTATAAGGCCCCCAATCTTCTTCGATTTTCGATCCTTTCTGTAATGCCATCTCAAAGTTCTTTTCTAAAACGGTTACTTCCTCCTTTGTCGACGCTATATCAATGCGATAGACTTCTTCTTCACTTAAGGAGAAAAGATTCATCAACTCTTCATTGGATTTCTTATATCTTGCTTTTTCACCCAAATCATTATCAAATATCACGTGCACAGGAATGCCAAATGCCTTAAACATTCGATAATATCTTGCTAAATTATTCTTTCCATTTACAGAGATTATAGAAATCCCCTCCGAATCAATATCACACCCAAGAGCTTTGAGATATATCGGTAACGCAAACTCTTCAGTGAGTCCCTCTACCAAGACGATTTTATTGGCAAAGAAGCCCTCTGAAAGCCGAGGTGTATAAGCCATCTTGTAAAATGATCTGATATTTTGCTCAGTGGCTTTTATAGCATCCGTTTTATGGCAAAAGTCTACCAGATCTCTCGTACTTACAAACCGCACCTTGGTCGAGCCACCACTTTCTTTGGTTACAAGACCTACCTCGTCAAAATGTTCCACATCAATGAAGGAACTCGAATGAGTTGTATAGAATATCTGGCTCCCACCTTTTGCTAGTTCACGGAAGGTTTTGTAGAGGTGTCTTCTTGCATGTGGATGTAGGTATATCTCAGGCTCTTCAATAGCGATAATCGCATCATGACGGAACGATTTTGCATAGCTTCTAAAGAAGGCAAGCATTAGGAGATTCTTCATTCCATCACCAAGCTGAGAAAGATCAATTAATGCGCCATCTTCTTTAGCTATCAACTGCAATGACTTGAAATAGTTGAGGGGGTTGTACGCCTCAAAGTTAAGTTCTAAGTCATACGACTCTTCTTTAACCTGCTCATTAAAGTACTGCTTTAGTTCTGCTTCAAAATTGGAAAACTCCTGAATTTTGAGAAAAGCACTCTTGATGGCATTGAAGCTCTCTTTGATGGTTCTTTTCTGATCTTCGTAAACTTCTGATTTTAGCAGATCATCGAAGCTTCTTGCGATTTTGCTCATGAATGTTCCTTTCGAAGAATATCCAAGATGATAATGTAAATTTCGATTTGCATCGATAGTGACCAATGCGAACTTCTCACGCAACTCATTCGTCACATATCTGTTTTGCCGCCCAGACGTACTGTTTACATAAAAATCTGATTTTTCACCATATTTGCCCTCCAAAACAAGAGAATCAATTTGTTCATCGTTATCCTCAAAGAAGACTTGAATCGTAAATGGTTCATCTTTCTGCTTCTTGTAAAAGTCTGTTTCTTCGTGCTTCGCAAAAGCTGGATGCCATTCACCTAATATAAGACTCAATGCTTTCATTATATTCGATTTTCCAGCGTTATTTGGACCTACAAAAGCGCATAAGCCTGTTTTGGGGATTTCAAAGTCGAGATGATATATCGAACGGAATTTATCTATTACGACTCGCGTGATTCTCATTTTTTAACCTTCTCCATTGTTCGTAAACTGTTGATTAAGATATTTTATGTCTCATACTTAACCTATTCAGTGTTTCTTCTTTTATATGTCTATGTTTAATGCTCTCCCTTCCACCACTTTCACTCCCTCTTCCGTCAGCCCATACAAATCATAAACCCGCCGGTCAATCTGCGCATCAACAAGCTTTATCTGTCGTTCATAAAGCTCTTTATCTTGCTCCATTCTCGCATCGTGGTATTTCTTCTGGAGTTCGAGCGTCTTATCCACCAAAGCTATGATTTTATCGTGTTGTGCTATCCCTTCAGGATTTGTGAAGTTAATGTTTAGTTGTCTAAGCGGTTTGTTTAGTGTGAGCATCTTATTGTCCAATTCATTGATCCGGTAGTGCTTTTATGGTGGATCTTTTTATGACCTCTTTAACTTTAGAAGCATATATTTATATTCTGGTGAGATAAAAATCAAAAGCTTGAAAGCCGTTTCAAATATCATAAACGATGTAATTAAAGCAGGATATAAAGAACGTTGTATTGTTTTTGTCATATCCGAGAGTTCATGAAATGTATATTTACCAACCACTTCCTCTTTTCCCCTGCTTGTATCGATAAGCACTATTTCACCTTTCTCATCGTCTATACGAGTGTTCATGTGAGACTCAGAATGGCGAATGTGGGGATCTATAGACTCTACAAACTTAGAATACTTTTGTTTCGATTTAATTGTCTTAACATTTTCTAAATATGATAGATATGATTCTGGTTTTTCAACACCATCAGCTACTTCAATAGCGATACGCAACATATTTATAAACTCAAAACTTGACTCACAAAACCGTCTGTACATATCTAGAAGGTATTTTATACCAATAGCGCCTTCAACAACTTCTCTTTCTGCTAACATTCCAAGCAGGTCATTTGCATACCCGTAACCCTGTTCTGTAGCACTTCTTGCATTATTTACAATGTCAAAACTAAGGAAGTTTTTAAAGAACTTATAATCTTCAATTGCTTCAACAGGCTTGCCCACCTTCATAAAAGCCATTCGTAAAATTTCATCTGTGAGCAAATAGTATTCGACAAATTCTTTATTTGCTCTTTCTATTTTTTCTTTAATCTTTAAATATTCCTTTGATAGAAAGAGTGTAAACGCAAAAATATCAAAATAATAGGTCTTTAGTTTTATAATATCTTTATCGTTTTTACCATATTTGCCGGATAGAAAATCATCAAATATTTTTTCGATGTCAAAATCAAGGACAAAATTTCCGGATTGTACCTTCTTAATTGCAGCTTGTAGTTTTTTTCCATCAATATCTCTCAAAAAGTCCATATCTTCGTAATAAGCAGCGGTATTTTCTATTTCAGTAAATTGAAATTTTCCATTGGTATTTGCGGTCTTTTTCAAACTGGCAACATAATTAAAAAAATCTTCACATGACGACTGAAGAGCAATCTCGTCTGAACCTTTTGTTAATATCACTTCCGCTATTGCCTCTTCACCACGAACACGTAAACTAAGCTTAGAAACTTTGTATTCCTCAAAATATATCAAATTCATCAGTCTTTCAAAATCTTCACTTGCCATTTTTAACCACCTTTATCTCCTCTTCCGTCAGCCCGTACAAATTATAAACCAGCCTATCAATCTGCGCATCAACAAGCTTTATCTGCCGTTCATAAAGTTCTTTATCTCGCTCCATTCTCGTATCGTGATGTTTCTTCTGCAGTTCGAGCATGCTCTCCACCAGAGCCACAAGTTTATCGTGCTGCGCTTTTTCTGTAGGATTAGAAAAGTCTATGGCATGTATTGGAAGCTGCTTAATATCATTCGGGTTTAATTTAGGGAACGTATCTTTACCAAAATTTGGAAGTATTAAGTCCCCGTACCAAGTAATCAATTTTGAATTGCTCAATCCAAGTAGATATAGCAAAGATAACTTATTACCACCGTCGGGTTTAAAGGGTGTTATACTGTGCCCATGATAATATCTTTCTTCAACGAATGTGGCTTGTATCCTTTTACCAACACCTGGGACTTCGCGGAACAGCAAACGTGGACCAATAAAGAAACGTTCTTCTCGTGGAGCCGCTAACCAAGGACCATAACTTAACCATTCACCACTCCACTCCTGCTTGTATCTTGAAATATCTTTACCAAAAAGCCATTTACCGTATGTTTCATTTTCTTTGTTCTTAGAATGGTATGCTCGGTTCTTAATTGTTTCAGAATCTTGACCACGATATCGATCATATGGCGTAATACCTTGGATAACATCCCCAAATTTTGAAAGATATACGCTTCGCATCCTGAGTTTATCAATTAAATCTGTGACTTCAGGTTTGAGACGATAATCAATAGATAAAAGTTTTGACTCTTTCCAAGAAGCAGATGGTAATTCCCAACTATCCCCTTCAGTCTCAATTTTTAAACTCGGAACGTCAACACCACGGTGAAGTAAAAATACAATTGTATTTACTACCACTTTTGAAAAGACTTTTTCCCCAAATATCCTTAGCTTTTCAAATCCTGCACTGTTTGATATAAGTTCTCTCAACGGGGCACCATTTTCTAATTTCAACCATAGCTCAGGTGTAATGAAGCTAATCCAGCCGTCAATCTTAGTAAGATTAATGGCCTTTTCAACAAAGTAAATATAGCTGTCATATCTGTACTTGTATGCTTTAAAGTTCTGTTTGATATAGGACTTTTCTGTCTCATTGAAAAAAGCCCCATATGGCGGATTCCCCACAACGCAATCAAACCCCCCACGTTTCATAATCCCCCCAAACCCTTTCCTATCGTCATTCCAATCAAACACATTAACCCGCCTCATCTCTGCTTCGTCAAACAGCGTTTCCTGCTGCCCAGCATCATAAAAATCCGGTCCAATCAACGAATTACCGCACTTGATATTATCACCCAGATTCGGCAGCACACCCTCCAGCCCCAATTTCGCTTGCTGGTCTATACTCTCCCTGCTCTCGTGCTCCAGCACCTTCAGTAGCAGACTCAACTTCGTCACTTCCACCGCCTGTGAGTCTATATCAACGCCAAAGATATTATCCAAAAGAATCCGCTTCTTCTCCCCCGTGGTCAAATACCACTCATTCTCCTTAGCCTGAAACACCGCCTCTTTATGCTTTTTCGGCTTGTTGTTCACGTACCAATCCAGAAGATACCGCAACAGATACGAATATGCACCAATAAGGAAACTGCCAGATCCACATGCCGGATCCAGTATTTTAATCTCCGCAATCTCCTCCGGCGTCTTTCCCACAACCAACTTACCAACCGTGTTCTTGACGATATATTCAACGATGTACTGTGGCGTGTAATACACCCCACCCGCCTTTTTCACTTCCGGCTTCGTCTCCACCTTCGCCTGGTGCCCTGCGGTCAGCCGGATGACCTTACCCAGGAACTGCTCGTACACATTGCCCAGGATCTCCACTCCAAGCACAGAAAACTCATACGGCGACTTCGGATAATACAGATCCTGTATGATCGTCTTCAAGACCTTATCATCTATCGTCAACGTGCCCGTTATCATATCTGCATCGAAATTGAATATACCGCTATCGTATTTCGATTCCGCCAACCGAAAATGGTTCAGCAAGTGCATGTACACGTCTCCTGCTTCTGCCTTTGTCTGCAACTGCCCATAATGCTCGATGCCGCGATCCTCACAAATCCGCAAGAAGATTATCCGGTCCAACAACTTTTGCACAGCATAGTTCAACTCGTATATAGAGACATCAGGATTGCGTAGCGCGATATTCTTAGCCAGCATCTCACGCCAGCTCTCTATCTCCTTTAGAAACTCGCTATCTACTTCCTGTGTTCCTCGTTTCTTTTCGCTCGTCTCTGCAAATCTATCAAAATAGCCTTGGACGACCGCGTCATAAGAAAACCTACTCGCTATTTCATCCCATTGGTCTATATAATCCTTATAGGTCAGATACATGACCCTACCAGTGCCTGCTTTGTCATCTTTTTGGGGACGTGTTCGTGTTTCATAGACTGCGAATTCTTCAAAATCCGTCAATATGGATAACGGTAGCTTTGCACTCCACGCGTATCGCCTCAATTGAAATGCTGGGTGCACATCTTTTTTAATATCAACAGCAGGTTTTTTCGCTTCAACAAAGAATATACGCTTTCCCGCAAGTGTAAAACAATAATCGGGTGCCTTTGTTCCACCACCGATTTTTATCGAATCTTCAAATATCACATCCCTATGTTGAGGAGCAGCGTTCCTTTCATTATAGACATCCCAACCAAGAGCCTTAAAGAACTTATTCAAGAATTCGTGCTTTAATTGTTCCTCTTTATACGTTGGACTTTTGTATGCACTTAGATTCGTTTCAAATTGCTCCACCAATTCCTTAATTATCTCTGGTGCATTTGTCAACGTTTATTCCCTCCAACTCATTTGATTGTGTATATAGTATAACTTCTACCCATAAATAAATTTAATTTAGGACGCAGATTTACACAAACCTTTTCTTAAAAAGAAAAGCTTTAC
>QBUN01000357.1 GCA_013180565.1 Candidatus Methanophaga sp. GoMg3.2
TTGCTGATATTCTCGCCAACAAGGGTCGCGTTGGTTGTCAGACTGGTCTTTAGTCCCTGCCCTTTCGCATATTCTATCATCCGGAAAATATCCTTATTCAATAACGGCTCGCCCCAGCCGTGCAGTGCAACCTCTCTGAAATTATAAGTGCCAAGAATCTCCTTGAACTTGTCAAAGGACATAAACCCGGTAGTTGATTCGAGGTTTCTTCTCATGCAGATCCGGCAGTCAAGGTTACAAGCTCTACTAACTTCTATCTGTAGTATCCGATAACTATATCTCTTCTTTACTTTTTCAAACATGGTTCTGCCGCCACCGTCATTAGTGTACATATCCTTTTGTATCCGCCACTTTTTATTCGTAATTTTAATACATATAATACATTCTGTTTTTATTGGTACCTTATTCATGTTAAATTATATTTGTATATAAACTATAACTTCCACCTATTTATTTGATTTAGTACGCAGATTTACGCGGATTTGATTTCTTCTGCGTTAATTAGTGTCAATAATTTATTTTTCTGTGAGTAGTCTCAAAACGCTCAAGCCAGGAGGCATTATCTTCACCCTGCTTTATTGGAAAGGTTCACACCAGGGTATACCACAAATGATACAAAGTTATGGTAGGCATCAGAGCGATAAGCGAGTTTTAATATCGCCGCCATGCTATTGTGACTTAAGCCAGGCATGCTAGTTTTGACACTATTTTTACAAATACTGATACCTGCTGCTTCCATGATATTCCCTTGGTGAAGTATCATGGAACATACACCAGAAGAGGAAGAACGAATTAAAGCAATTCAGTGGCATCTTGAAGGAGAGCGAGAGGTTGATATATACGAGAGTTTGGAGCGGTCAAAGGGTTGGTTCAACAAATGGTTGGGTAGATATAAAACAGGACGCAAAGGATGGTATAAGGACCTGCCAAAAAGAGCCAAAGTTATACCAAATACTCCTGTGTAGGTGCAGAGGCTATCCAGTTTCATATGGATGGGCTGGGTTACAAAACCTCGGAGATCCCTTCTATTTCCGCTATCAAACGAATCAACTCGCTACACCTTAAAGATGCTGTTGGGCGACAAGTTGCAGGACTGCAGTATAACGGAAAAAGCATTTAGTCGATTCGTGAGATTGGCTTTTTGTGTAGGAATCGAAGTGGTGTTCATCGCACCGTCAAAGCCATGGATGAACGGAACGATAGAGGAATTCAATAAAGGTTTTGATAAACGCTTCTGGCAAAAGGAACTATTTATTGATCTGGAAGATATACGGAGAAAGTCAATGAGTCTCTTTGAAAGAGAAAACAAATTTTATCTGTGAGGTTGATTCGCGGGGTAAGATTAGCGTACTCAATGAGTATTTCAATGTAGGCAAGGAATATACCGACGAATATGTCGGGGCAACCATTGAAACGCGGAAACAAACGCTCATAGTGTGTTATAAAGACGAAAATTTGAAGGTGATGGAGATTAATAAATTTGGCTATGAGATTGGAGCGACTGTACACAATCACAAAAATTCGATCTTTAGGTCGAGTTTATAATAAAAGGTATACGATGCACTGAGCCATTCCCTATAGCTAAATAAAAAACCACGAGATTTCACAAGATTAGCACAGCATTTTTTCTTTTTAAGAAAAGGTTTGTGGGAATCTGTGTAAGCGTGTGGTTATAAAAAGGAGCTAAAGAAATACTCTGAATTTATCTGCGTTTTCGCTATTCACCAGTAATTATCTCTACCACTTTAATAACGTCCATTGGTACCAATATATTCAACACCTCGGCCCTTCTTTTACAAAACTAAAACCCTAAGGAAGTACCGCAGAGGGTAAGAACATGACACGCCCATGACTTGAGACCCTGCATTTAGCCACCCGTTTCCACATAAAAGTACCTTCCGCCTCTTCTACTACCCAAAAATCATAATTACCATATTTCCGGTCACCCGCCTTGTTGAGTGCGGACCAATCTTCCGAGCCATAGTAAACTCCGGTTGCTTTCACCACAGCATCTTTCAAAGCCTCAATGTCGTCCGTTTCTCCTGTGGTCTGATATGCATAGGCAATTGCCCAAAGAGCATCATATGCTGCAATGGCATAACTTTCAGGAGTTCTTCCTAGCTTCTCCTTGATCTCCTTCCTAACAGGCCCAGTCTCATCTACTAGTTCACACCCGAAAAGAGGACTTTCAAATCCTGTTCTTACTGCAAACCCTGCTGCTTGATCATTCTGCACCAGTTCTTTGTTAAGGGCCGTAGCGTCACAGCCATACCAAGGCACATTAGAGAGATTGGACTGGTTCTGTGCTTCTATAAATAGGGGTACCACCTCCTCAAAAGCAATAAGGTGTGCTGCTACTACATCGCCATACTGAGCTATTGCTTCTGCTACCTTTGAGTTCAAAGAGTCTATCACGGTCGAGAAATTTACGGTACTGACGTTATACCTCACGCCATCAACCACTGTGCCGCCGAGTGCCATGAAGCTTTCGTTCGTGGCGTTTGTTAGGTCATCGCCCCATACATCTCCACGCCACATAGGCACAAGAACCCTCACCCCTTCGTCCCACATGCGATCCGCAATAGCTGCTGCTTGATAGGTATCATCAGTGCAAAACCTGAATACGTTATCGTCTGGAATGGCCAAGGAGGGTGCAGTGCTTGCGTGGCTGATCAGCAGAATGTCATTTTCATCTGCATATGCTTTAACTGCTTCGACCTCGGCACTGGCAGCGGGGCCAATGACTATTTTTACACCTTCTTTGGATAAGTTCTGCAGCTTTTCAAGTGCAACTACAGGATCAGTCTTCGTATCTTCTATGATGAGTCGCATACGCATCTCAGAACCAATGCTGGCAAGATAGTCATTCGTATCTTCAACTGCGATCTCCAGCGCGGCTTTACTTGCTTCACCCAAAGAAGACCCCTCGCCGGTAAGAGCTAAGAGGGCGCCGATAACGATCTCGGACTGATCATCTGATGTCTGTGTCGTATTATCTGAGGCAAGAGATCCAGTAGTTGCAAAGCATAACACTAGCAGTAGAAGGACTATTACAGTGGTTATTCTTACTACCCATGCCATAATTACATATACATGCAACATAGTATATAAGCTTTTCGATTTTTTTTTTTCTCTCTTGCGGCCCGATATAAAAGTGAAACAAAGGTTTAGAGGAACCTGAACACCTCCGGCAGCTCACCAACTGCAGTTCTGAACTTTTCGGGCCATTTATCCGTGTCAAAGCCCTTTTGTGCTAAAAATACCGCAGTCCAACGTTGTAATCCCACTCCTGAGCAGCCGGACCATAGTTCTTCACCGCTTTGCAGCTTCACGTTAAACCCTTTAGGATATTTATCGCCATTCACACTAACATTCTGGAACTCCAGCAATTTACCGCTGTAAGGTAAAACCGCTTCATAATCTATGGTTCCTACTTCTTTTAATTCCGAGAGACCTGATTTACCCTCCTGCGCCATGAACCAGGGCGTCACCCATGCCTCGCGCCACTCAATGTCCAGTATCTCATTGAATATATAGCGATACTTATCCTGCAACTGCTTCGAGTGCTCAATCACCTGCTCCTTCGTACCCATCCACAGTATCTCAACACGATGGAACTCGTCAAGCCGCTCTATGCCATGAATACCACCACTTTCATATCGGTGTGAGGTGCCGGACCGGTCAAAGACCTTTATCGGGAGTATATCGTCAGGCATGGTCTTACCCTGCAGGAACACCCATGAGGGTGGGCACTGTGCATAACACATCCCGCCTACATTCTCTATCCGCTCCATAATCATGTCCAATGGTACCTCATTCGTGACTTTATAATAATCGATCACCTCTTCCCAGTACTCGGGGTCACGTGTCTTCGGTGTGCATACATAATACGCCTCCGGGTAAATCCCTTTTGCATGACCCGACCTCTTCCAGACGTCCCAAGTAACGAACTTAGGAAATATCATCTCTTCATAGCCCAAAGGCGTGAATATCTCGTCAACCAATATGCGTTCAAAAGCTCTGAAGATCTTCGTTGACTGCGGCCCGTATATAAACTGCCCACGTCCAGCAGCATGTCTTATCCAACCTCGCTTTGCCATCTCTTCCGTTGGGTCTTTATCAAAATGAAATGGTTTTTTTGCGCTCTCAAACAGAAGTTCCCAGTGCTCGCTTTTACCTTTCCATTTTATAGCTTCCTTCTTATCATCCAGTAATTTTATTATCCTATCAGGAATCCTCTTTTCTAACAAGAACTCGTCAATATCAAGAAAAAGCTTTAACTTCTCCGCCTCTTGCTTTATCGCTTTTACAAACGGCAATTTCTTTAGCTTCAATTCCGTGTCCCAGTCCATTGTTATCTCATAATCATTTATCTCCATACCCCGTATCCCAATACGATGCTTACCTAAGAATTTACCGAATTCGTTCTTCAATCGTAGAAGCGCATCATGCGCCCGCACAAACCGATCGGAAACAATCTCCAGCTCCAGTTTATCTGCTGCAATAGCCCACGATACAACTTCAGCACCGCAACCAGGCGGAGCACCTTTTTTTAATAATTCCGCGTTACAATAATTCACAAATTCCGTTAGCTCATCGGAACTTACCGCTTCACTCAGACTACCACTGCATTTGAGATTAGCCTTTAGCATGAATTCCATATCCGTTGCTTTTTCATGTTCCATTCTTAATTCCCTCCCCCACTTCATTTTGCACCAGCTCGATCATATCTCGTGCCACATTTGCGTTCATTAGATAATCATCGACACTTGCTATTAGCGACCCTATTTTAGAAGCTTCGAAATGTGTTTCGACACTCGTTCCCATAATAACCGTTTCCATATTCTTTATATTATCCGGAATCAAAGCGATCGCCATCAAAACCGCATTTGCGCCACTCATCTTTATTTTCGCTTTTATTTCCATTTCTATGTACCAGAACGCTAAATCCCATTTCGTACTATAAGAATTTAAATGTCTAATCATATAAAATTTCAAGAAAGATGAAAACCGTTTTGCTAGCAGGTGGATATGCGCAGAGGTTGTGGCCACTGACAAAAGATCAGCCAAAACCTTTGCTGCCCGTTGCGGGTAAGCCAATAATCGAGTATATTGTAGATGAACTAGAAAAGATAGAGGAACTTAAAGAGATATATATATCCACAAATCTCACGTTTGAAACTAATTTCAAAGACTGGCTTAATAACTATCGAAGCAGTAGAGAGATTAAATTGGTAATAGAAGAGACCAAAGCGGAGCAGGATAAATTGGGCTCGATTGGTGCTTTAAATTTCTTGATTGATCGTTTGAAACTCAATGATGATCTATTAATCATCGGGGGCGATAATCTATTTGACTTTGACATAAGAGATTTGATAGATTTTTACAGAGCTAAAAATAAAAGTGTAGTACTTTTATACGATATGGAGGAGAAGGAGCGGGTAAAAGGTAAATATGGTGTTTTGGAAATAAATAGCGATTTTAAGATTATCAATTTGGAAGAAAAGCCAGAGGCGCCTAAGTCAACTTTAATATCTACCGCTTGTTACATCTTCACAAAAGCGGATTTAGCGATGATCAAGGAATATCTGGCATCGGGAAATAATCCGGACGCTATCGGTTTCTTTCTCTCTTGGCTCTGTAAAAAGAGCGACCTATATGGTCTCATTCATAATGGGATCTGGTTTGATATAGGCAGTTTTGATGAGTACGAGCGTGCAAATGCAGTTTATGGCAAAATCTTAACATAAAAAGGAGTGAAACAAATGTTCGATTACGTAGTGGTAGTGGTTGGAGAAGACAGGGAAGTGAGAAAATTGGAGCTCTCACCACCTCCTAATGATGTGTTGCGCCACTCAACTTTTGTACCAGTCCCCGAGAGTGCCTGGAATGGTGCTGCGGGCAACGGACTTGGAACGTTGTTCGCAATAAAAAATGCGAGTGCTGCGATAAGGAAAAAGATAGGAAAGGACTTAGTTGAAGAAGTGAAATGCGGCAAAAGCGTTCTTATCGTGCATACAGCAGGCAAGGGCACCAGGAACCTACTCACAAGGACTTGTAAGAACAAAGCACTTATAGAAGTACCAAAGCACACGCTGCTGGAGGGCGTGATAAAGCAGTTCCAGGACTTTGCCATTCCTTCTCGCATCCTGGTCACATGGGGCGACCAGTTCTTGTTATTTGTGGACAGTGCAGAAGAGATAAGGGAATGTGCACAGAAAACGCATGTCATGCTCTTTGGCTTAAAGACAACACTCACGGAGGAAGTTGCGAGTAATTATGGCATTCAGATAGTCCAATGTACGAGTGAGGTAGGTTGCGAGCTTCTCGATTTCGATGATACTCGTAACTACGAACTAGCGAAAAGGAAGTTGCAAAAACGGAAGGGGAGTGAAGTGATGGTGAATATGGGCATGTTTGCGCTGAGTGGTGTCATAGCGGAACGCATGCTCGAGGCGTTTAACGATAATCTAAAGATACGAGAAGGGAAATTCAATTCAGATGAGTTATGGCAATTATGGATTTCGTCTGGACCTGAGCCTGGAGCAGAACATGATTCCTGGCTCCGAGAGCGTGCGGAAATAATAAAGACTGAGGTAGCCGAGCCACTTGCACTAATAAAAAGCTTCCCGTTAAGTGCTAAAACCGTGTGGCTGGATTACGGGACGAACGAGAGTTATTATGAAAACATGATAAGGATTTTGGATCCTGACGATGTAGGGCAGAGAATGCGCGCTTTTTTAGGTGTTGATGTTTCGTCGGTAAAAAATGGCTGTGCCATCCTGGATTCAGTACACGAGACGGTGGAATTTGAGAACGGGTTAGTAAAGAGCAGTGTTTTATTAAATTCTACTGCGAAGCACGGGCAGCTCGAGCATGCATGCGTGATAAATTCTAAATTGAACAGGATACAGGGGAAGAGATGCGTTATTTACAATGTGGTTGATCATGCATCGATAGAAGTCGAAGATTGCTTCCTGGTAGACGTGTTCCATCCTAGCAAAGGAAGGATACGGCTTAAGATGCAGTTTGGGGAGGAGAAAGGCGCGAAGGAAAAATGGTGGAGCGCTCGTCTTCCAGGTAATGACTTTTCGCTAAGTGAAATTGCGGATATGATGAAGGACATTTCTGAAGACGAGATGCTAGCTACAAAGAGAAGGTTTGAACGTCTTGTAGAGGCGAAGATTTCCAATGCAGACGAATTGAAAAAGGTTATTTAAAGACCAAAACGTATCAAATCATTCGTCGAGCACAAGCCCTGGGGCTATGAACTCTGGTGCGCCTCACCGCGTAATTATTGCGAGTTTATACTCAAACAAAGTGTCCACACAATCATGTTTCTTGGAGCCATTTATACACCTCTATAAATTTAACATTGAATTTCACTATTTATTGTGTGTTCCCTAAGCTAAAACCCTAACTCATAAACTCACAAACTCATAAACTCCCAACTCCTAAACGTCACCATACCCTCGCACTCCTCGCCAACTCAGCAGCGTCTTTCGCCTCCCGTAACGCATTTTCATCCAAGAGCAGATATGCAGCTCGAGAGTTGAAATAAGGTGCGCCCTTTCGCGAGAACAGCGTTAGAATCTTACCCCGCTGTTGTACCTTAACGCCTTCACAAGCTTCATGGCTTCGTATCAGCGTCTTTACGCCTACCGCACGAAGAACCTCGTCGGTAACGTCTTCACCAAACAACATGCCGGCACCCCTTGACGACTGGAAATAGCCTTTGCCTTCGACCGGGTCACTCCAGAGTATCTCCTCGAAGTTGCTCGATGCGGTTTCGTGAGCAAAAGCAATATCCTTAGCAGAAAACACATTTCCGGGCAAACCACCATGCAGCATCAAATATCGACCTTCCACCAATACCGCATGAGGTAAATAAGCCCAGAGCTCCTTTAGTTTACTATATAGCGTATTCCCCTTAGCACCATATCGCTTTATAATTAATGATGGCAGATCATGTGGTCTGACTGGCATCGGTCCTTCGTGATTGCCACGCAGCATTATCACCTTCTCTCTTATTGAGACCTTCAACCTCAAAAGAAGATAGTAGACTTCCACACTTTTATCACCCCTATCGCCATAATCACCAAGAAAGACAATCCTGTCTGCTTTTTCCATGTCCTCGGACATCAATATATGTACAAGGCTTTCCATATCGCCGTGTATATCGCCTACCACTATTACATTCCTTAATGCTTGTGGAGCCAATGTAACCAAGCCACTGCCCTCTCTTAACGCTCTCTCCTGCTCTAACACCTCTTTTGCTTCATCAATCCGTGCAGCGTACTCCCCCACATTCGCTACACGCGCCTTCTTAGACCACTCTTCAACTTCCACATGCATAATATATATTTAGAATTTGGCGCTTAGGATTTCTCGCAACTAGAGTGGAAATGAATTTTGTCTGTTTTTCTTCGATTGAAACAATTGATGATATCCCGCATTGTAATAGGTGCATTCTATCGCTATCTGTTAAAAGTGTCCAGTCATTAATTTATTCTTTATCTTCGCTAAATATTCCGGGTCTTTCTTTATTTTCTCTTTTAGCTTCTTTAACGCACGATAATTAATTAATGCCGGTGTGTAAGATGGATCGATATCAAGTGAGTTCTTAAGGTGCTTCTCAGCCACCTCATACTCTCCTTTGAGTAGATAAATAACCCCTAAATTACCATAAGCCTTCGCTGAATTCTTATCAATGCTTGCAACATACAAGAACTCCTCGATTGCCGCGTCCCAATCCTCATTTCCCATAAGTTCTGTACCTCTATGGAACCTCTCTTCGAGCATGAGATACGTTTCCTCGTCGATTCCGGGCTTATTAGCCAATTCAAGCTCTAAAAGCTCTTTAATCCCGCTCAGTACTTTTTCTGCATTTTCCTTCACTTCTTCATCAGGATTCAATGCAAGTGCTTTATGCACGCATTCGCGTGATTTCGCGATATAACCTTTATGGAAGTACGCAGTTCCGAGATTATACCAGTGGGCAGGATAATCTGGATCGGATTTCACAGCTTTCTCAAAATAGGTGAATGCCGCCTCAAGATTGTTCAACTGAATATCGGAAGTCCCAATGAGCATGTACACATTGCCGATATATGGGTATTCTTCAGGAATTGTCCCAAAAACACTAATTGCTCGCTTAAACCTTTTTGAGGTCATGAGTCTAACGCCCTTCTCAAGTGCCTCTTCACAAGCGGTTATATTCAATATCTGCCCATTAGCAGTATCCACCTTCGATGGATTTGCAGATGCACGTTCATGAATAACTCCATTATCTATTGTTTTGTTATGGACACGTTGCAAGTGCTCTGCTAAATTATCTGTACTCACACTCACGCCACAAACGGGGCATTTAGTGAATTTTTTCTGCTTCATGCTGTTATCTTAATACTTATATTTTTTAAATTAAATTCCGCATCAGTTGATATGATGAATTTACTCCTATCCCATTCTTCTTTTCTACCGCGCGATGTAAGTCCACTACGGTTATTTGATTTCCTTTTACTCCCACCGCCTTCCCATACTTGTTATTTAAAATCAAATCTACTGCTGCCGCACCCAAGCGGGTTGCTAATATACGGTCCTTAGCGGTAGGACTTCCACCTCTTTGTACATGCCCTAATACAACCACTCGTGTCTCGGAGCCCGAGATCTCGGTAATCTTATTTGCAATCTCTCCCGCTTTCGCTTCCCCTTCGGCAACAATAATAATCCAGCGCTCCTTACCTTTTAAATATCCTCGCTCAATGTCATGACACATGTCGTCTAAATCATACGTTATCTCCGGAACCAAAACCTCCTCGGCACCGCTAGCTAAAGCAACTTGACTAGCAATAAATCCACTCTCTCTGCCCATTACTTCCACCACAAAAATCCGAGCCATACTCGTTGAGGTATCTCGAATCTTATCGACTGCCTCCAAGGCCGTATTTATTGCCGTATCCGCGCCAATAGTTATATCAGTGCCATTAATGTCATTATCAATAGTTGCTGGTATCCCAACACAGGGGATATGCCACTTTTCCCATAGTTGGATTGCACCCCGATAAGTTCCATCTCCTCCCAGGACAATTAGGGCATCTATTTCATTCCGCTTTAATATCTCCACCGCCTTACGCTGTCCTTCTTCAGTCAAAAACTCATCACATCGTAGAGACTCTAAGATCGTACCCCCTCTTTTTATGATTCCAGCAACCGAGCGGTGGTCTAAAGATTTTAAGTCTTCGTTGATCAGACCAGCATAACCGCGATAGATCCCTATTACCTCTAATTTGTGATGCAATCCGTATCTTACCACACTGCGAATAGCAGCATTCATTCCCGGAGCATCGCCACCACTGGTTAATAAACCGATACGCTTTATCATCATTTCCCCCTTCCCTCAATGTTAATGATTTCGTACGTATAAAATAAATTATCTTTTTCCCTTCTTTCATAATGCATACTGTTAGGTTATTAGATATACAAATAGCACCCCCTAAAAGAGTTCGGTTTTGGATAAAAAGCCAAATAAAGTTGGGTTTTTGGTAAAAGCCGATGAATTAGTATTTTATCCTAAATTCTAATTAATTTCGTCACAACTTGTATACAATCCAACGTCAGAAGGATAGCTA
>QBUN01000356.1 GCA_013180565.1 Candidatus Methanophaga sp. GoMg3.2
TTGTTGCCTGTGATGGTGTTATTGTTTGAGGTTACCTTGATCCCAACATCGCTCCACGAACTTCCAGAGTTTGTTGCATTGAATCCTACAAGCGTAATTTCATCCTCAGTTAAAGTAATCGCACACCCACTGCTGTTTGCATCCACAACTGGTTGATCAATCCCTTTTAATGTGACTGATTTATCCACAACCACATTCTCGTAGTAAATACCAGAATAAACCAATATCGTATCGCCTGCAGAAGCATTATTTATCGCATCTTGTATCCTTGTGGAATCAGCCCCGCCGCTGTCATCCACAGACCAGCTCGTTGCCGATGCCGTTCCTACAATACTAAGAACAAAAATCGTAACGCTTACAATCAGTATACCATATCCTTTATCCATCTTTCATATCACCCGATTAACATTCATTTCGATTTTATCTTAGCTATTCATCCCATATATAGTTTCCTATTTTTACCTTATCTACAAGATCAAGGCGTGCTATATTATTAATACACATGACCTCTTCGCCTAATAAAAAAGTGTAGGTCTTGGCGAAAGCATTAGAGTTTACGAAGGCGTATAATCCGCCATCTACTCTAGGGAATCAAACTCAGAAAGTGGAATATACATAACATCTGCATATCCTTCTCTTACCAGCTTCTCATTTAGATTTGTTCCATTAACATAAACAACCGCCAGTATCCTAGGATACGAGTCATACGGCTTCTCATCATCCACATCAAGTTTAACCTCTTCCCACATGCATGTTTCATTTACAAACTCAATCGCTTCTTCATATCCTTCTTCATCCATATCAGGTGCATCAATCCCCACTAATCTTATCCTTTGGATCCCGCAAATGTTGAATGAGACATCAATCGTATCGCCGTCAACCACGTTCTTAACGTATCCGCTCCATAGCTTACCCTTCTCTAAGTCCCTAACGCCAAAAGTCCATCCTGAGTTATTACGCATCCAATATCTGTTATCGTTCTCGTTATCGTTTACAACGGGAGTTCTATCTACTACTTTGCCAACTGCATCTCTCAGGATTATCGCTTCTTCGCTATTGTCAAGCCACCCATAATGAGGGGTGTAGGTACAATAGGCGCCAGGGTAGAGGATAGTGCCTTCGGCTATCCAGTCAATTGCTGCTGTGCCGTGGGTAGACTCAAAAGTCCAGTTCCCTATGTCTACGCTTTCATTTGATGGGTTGTGAAAGGTGGCCCATTCATTGCCTTCATCGCTTCCCGCGGGATTTTGGTCGAAGGCGTATATTATTACATGAGGGGAGGCGGATGAAGTGGTTGCTAACGCTATGCCTGTGAAGAGAAGCATTAAAGCACGCCAAATATTAACGCATTCTTTTTATCCATCGTATCTGATTTTGATGACTCACTCTCGACCTTAAAAATTGTATGAGTGATTTTTAAGTAGTGTCAAAAGGTTATCGTAACGAACTTGACAATGGTTAAATAAAACATGGGCTAATAAAATCCTTGTCTAATGGTATGTATTTATCACAAGCGTTTCTTAATGCAACGGATGGAGCATCTTTTAAATATGTGAGTTCCGGATTTTATTATTTATGTATATTTACACAAAAAGTTTTTTATCTCTGCCATTACGATTTTCTCACTCTTTATTGTTACCGCACTCGCAATTAACACATAGCCTCTTTCTGATTCTAGCACATTCCCGCGCGCTTTTATCGGTGTCCCAAACCCGATATCCGCCCCTTTTTCGCTCTGCAGCACAAGTAATAAAGCACCTGTGCCATCGTCCAATATCTTTTCTGTCTCTTCGCCCGAAAAGACTATGTCCCCCTCTACTATTACATCAAATGCGCCTTCACAACCAACGATCTCCGCTATTGTCCTCTTTTTCGGCTTCGACAACTCACTCCGGCTGGGGAGGTCAATATCCGTATCGATTAGCTTCGTGTTTTTACCTATATCTAAAGTTGTCAGACCCTTCCACTTCTTCACGTATGCATTCTCTATTAGAATTATCTTATCATTCACAAGCTCTTCTCGTTCCGCCCATGAGACAAAAGGTAATTTCGCGGTGCTATCGGCAATTATTCCGCTAAGAACGACTTTAGCGCCTTCCGCTCTCGTCGTTATCGTCCTTCTTGATACTTCCAAGACTCGGCATACGGTGTTTATCTCCGCTTCTCCGTGCTTCAAGCACCAAAGTCCTCGGTTCTTGCTATCCGAAAAACAGAAGAAACCATGCCTTTTATATTCTCTTTGCATAACTAGCAACCTGTACTAAAATTTAGGCATTCCAGAAATAAATTATTTGTGATTGAACGGTGTATCAAAAGGTGTAAAGCAAACTCGAAATAATAATAGATACGTCTCCCCTCCCTTTTGTTAAACCTCTTCTCTAAGAAGAGGTTTATAAACTATTGGCCGGGAGGGTTGATAAGGGGGGTCTGGCCCCTTATTTGAGCACATCCAACAGTGCAACACGTTCTAACACCAGCATCTTCAACTTCTTCTCGCCCACTGCCTCTAGTTCAGCCTCAGATATAGCAAAAAACTTCTTCAAGTTATCCGTTTTAGTTTCGCTATACGATTCCAGTTCCGCTATTGGCCACTCAACTAGCTCTATCTTACTCTTTACCGCTTCAGCAACAAGCTCTAAATCACGGTCATCACTTGTAGCAACAATAACAATGGCAACTCTATTCTCGCCTTTTGACACGCCCATTGCCAGCGCTCGTTCTATCTGCCTCTTACCTGCAGCATATAAAAGAATCTCCAGCCCCAAATCGCTCGTTATACTCGTTCCACTCGTCACAGCTCTTAGTGCCTTCTTCACCGCTGATAGTATATGTGCCTCGCCTGCTATCAGCTCGGCATCCATAGCCTGTATTGTCACGGCGTACTTATGCGCGAGTCCACTTAACGAAGCGAGAAAGGCGTCTACATTTACTATACTAACATTACCAGTAACTATTTTACAGTTCAATTTTTGCTTTTGGTTATGCATCGGATTTTAGTTAGTTATTATCTATGATTCTTTTCATCTCTGTTCTATTTAACAATTTTAATGCAGATTCATTACTATTCAAATACAAATTAATTATTGACACCGATTAACACTGGTTAACGCAGAAGAAATCAAATCTGTGTAAATCTGCGACCTAAATTAAGTAGGTAGAAGTTATACGTCATATACAATTAAAAACAGGAAATATGCATTATGCCCACATTCCGCACTTTAATTCCGCAACAAGTCCATTATACAAGCGGTTCTATCTGACCAAAGAACCTGGCTCGGCGTTCTCTAAAGGCGTCCCTTCTACAGGCAGGAAAGCCGAGAAATATACTCGGCTTAGATTAAAGTTCTTATATTCCCAATCAACCATTCTCAATCAAAAGCGCAATTATTATCCATTAACGTCTTAAATATTCTGCACGTCTTGTGCTCGGCCTTTGCATAGTAGACTCCGCCCAAACCGCCATTTATTTCTACCTCGCATGCTTTGGGCCCGCAACTATCATAGCGTCCGGCATAGCCCAGTACTTCAGCCTTTTCCAGTACGTTCATACGTGATAAAAAAGTTCAGGATCAAGGTAAACTTTCATTGGCATGCATGCACCATCAAATACAGAAACCGTGTGTTCTCTCGTCCAGCCTCGCTAACTAAAAAAATCCCATGCCAAGGATCACAAGACTCATCGGTAAAGGACCAAGTGCTCCAAGCAATTGTATCTGTGTCACCCCCATCATTTAATACCCAATCCGCTTCCAGGAGTTGTTTCTGATAATGGGTGTTTAATTCGCTTACATTTAGTTCTGTCTCTATATCTGCACCTACCTGCCACCGACCTTTGCCACCACCCGAACTACCACTACCCAGAATAGCACCTTCTGGTGATTCTAGTGGCGGTACTATTTCCACTCTATCATCCCCATATGGTTCAAAATAGGATTTTGTGCATCGCCAAGTTCGTGGATCGGTATCCACATGTAATCTTACATCGGATACATTTCCCTCTTCTGTGGCTAAATTATGCGCAGTTATCTCTATAGTAGGCCCTTCATCTTCATATCGGCAGAAGATAACACTTTCTGGCTCAACGGATGATATAAATCCGCTCCGCTCACGGGGATAAAAGTCTTCTGTTTCATTCCATCCTGCATCCTTCAGACTATCGCGGTAAAACGCAAAAACATCATTCCGCCCCATCGATACGTCAAGGATGATTTCAACCTGTTCATATACGCCTTCATAGCGTACTAAGCTACCTATAACCGCTGCATCACTTGGAATGGGAATATCTACGGATAGGTTACTTGGAAGCTCGCCCGGTAAGATGGCAACCGATTTACTCCGCGGATAACTAGAATATGTCAACAAGCGCTCTACAAAGTAAAGAAGCTCAGCAGATGAATTAATATCTGAGGTGTTTTCTGCTGACACCGGTATAGTAGGGGAAGTTTCTGGGGCATCACTGAGTGGAGAATAAGCAACACTGCACACTACCCCCAAGAGGATAAAGATCAAAGCTGCACTTACCGCTGTTAGCCCACCTTTTATCATTGTATATGTTGTACGTTCCAGAGTATAAAAAGCTTTTCGGTTTGATCTGTATCTCAGAAAGCCTATATTTTCTCTTATGCATAATAATGCAGTTGCACAATACTTGTATCCTGCATAAACAGGAGAATGAAAAAGATATCTTAAAAAGAATCAGCGTAAAAAATTGAAATACTGATAAAAGATCTTAGTTGTACGGCAATTCTACTAGCATGGGATATTCAGTAGTGGATTTCTTGGTATCTTCTCTGGTTCGATGGATATTCAGCGAAAAGCATCCATTAGAGAATGCAGAATACTCTCCTGGTGCATTCGTACGACTTCTGATGAATGCAGCGCAGGCGAAGGATTACGTTGAGACAATTAGCGGCCTTGATAAGAGATTGCCAAACGTAGACACGCTTTTTTGGCAATTATCCGAGTGTGCCAGCAGGGATCTGATATTGCGTGAATACAAAAAAGTCGTGAACGGGGAAGCGATAGGCGAAGGGGCAGATAAGAAGAAGGCGATTTAATATAGCAATTGACGAGACCCATGAGCCTTTTTACGGGCGGACAAAGAATCTATGGATCCACGATTACAGAAATGGTGTCAACGGTGCTACGGGTTCATACAAATATATCGTTATAACTATTGTATCCGGTGATTTGAGATTCCTCCTTCTTGTCATTCCTATCCCGAAAATAAGCAATGATACGGATTACTACGTGAAAGAGCTGCTAATATTCGTAAAATCGCTCATACCAATCGAGATCGTCCTTCTTATCGCCGTCAAGGTCACTCACCGAAAAGGCTGAGGTCCAGTTCGCTTCGTCAGGCGATTCATTCCATAACGGTGTTACATTACCCGTAAATCAGAACTCGTCCAACATGGCCTGTCTCTTGCCACCGACTTCTATGAACGGTTTTGCTCTTTTTACCCATCCGCCAAGCTTATGCAACTGCTGTCTGACCAAAGAACCTGGCTCGGCGTTCTCTAAAGGCGTCCATTCTACAGGCCGGAAAGCCGAGAAATATACTCGGCTTAGATTAAAGTTCTTATAGTCCCGATCAACCATTCTCAATCAAAAGCGCAATTATTATCCATTAACGTCTTAAATATTCTGCGCGTCTTGTGCTCGGCCTTTGCATAGTAGATTCCGCCCAAACCGCCATTTACTTCTACCTCGCATGCTTTGGGCCCGCAACTATCATATCGTCCGGCATAGCCCAGTACTTTAGCCTTTTCCAGTACGTTCATACATTAATAAATTAATTAGTTCAGGATCCAGGTAAACTTTCATTGGCATGCATGCACCATCAAATACAGAAACCGTGTGTTCTCTCGTCCAGCCTCGCTAACTAAAAAAAACCCAGACCAAGGATCACCAGACTCATCGGTAAAGGACCAAGTGCTCCAGGCAATTGTATCTGTGTCACCCCCATCATTTAATACCCAATCCGCTTCCAGGAGTTGTTTCTGATAATGGGTGTTTAATTCGCTTACATTTAGTTCTGTCTCTATATCTGCATCTGTCTGCCACCGACCTTCGCCACCACCAAAACTACCACCACCCAGAATAGCACCTTCTGGTGATTCTAGTGGCGGTATTATTTCCACTATTTCCACTCTATCATCCCCATATAGGGGTTTGAAAGAGGGTTTTGTGCATTGCCAAGTTTGTGGATCGGTATCCACATGTAATCTTACATCTGATACATTTCCCGCCGCTGTGGCCAAATTATGTGCGGTTATCTCTATAGTAGGCCCTTTATCTTCATATCGGCAGAAGATAACACTTTCTGACTCAACGGATGATATAAATCCGCTCCGCTCATGGGGATAAAAGTCTTCTGTTTCATTCCATCCCGCATCCTTCAGACTATCGCGGTAAAACGCAAAAACATCATTCCGCCCCATCGGTACGTCAAGGATGATTTCAACCTGTTTATAGGTGCCCTCATAGCGTACTAAGCTACCTATAACCGCAGCATCACTTGGAATGGGAATATCTACGGATAGGTTACTTGGAAGCTCGCCCGTTAAGATGGCAACCTGTTTACTCAGCGGATAACTAGGATATGTCAACAAGCGCTCTACAAAGTAAAGAAGCTCAGCAGATGAATTAATATCAGAGGTGTTTTGTGCTGACACCGGTATAGTAGGGGAAGATTCTGGGGCATCACTGAGTGGAGAATAAGCAACACTGCACACTATCCCCAAGAGGATAAAGATCAAAGCTGCACTTACCGCTGTTAGCCAACCTTTTATCATCGTATATGTTGTACGTTTCAGAGTATAAAAAGCTTTTCGGTTTTGATTGTAGAGCTCGTTATGTTTTTATCTCTTTCAAAGAGCTTGGCCTCTCCGCTGCATTCAAATCATAAATGATCATACCATAAACCTCGACGATGCTCTTTAGATTTGCGTATACGTCTTCCATTATCGAAATTGTTTTTGTTCCCCTACTATTATGTTAATCCCAAATCAGAATAAGAAGGAGGAGGAGGATGAATAGAGTTTTAAATCCAAAAAGAATGATGAAAAATGTTGGTGATGCTAAATGTGATACCGCTTCTTAGGATATCCTATCAAAGATATTTCTTGGTTATGAATTCTTGGGGATTTTGATAACTACGGACGCTCCACATTCAACATGCCCCTCATGTAATCTGCTTCAGTGGATAGTAGGACTATTGCGTTACCGCTACAAAATAGCGAAGAGCCAGAAATAAAATTATATACAAAAATGGTTTTTGTATAGATAGCAGAGGCGAAAAAAACCACGAGATTGACACAAGAAGATGATACTAGACATAAAAAGAATATCAATTAGATTTTCATCTTATATCTTACAGCTAGCTTCATACTTTCGCGTGAAAATCTGTGTAATTAATCTTGTGGTTCGCTAAACAAATACCACAATGAAATTCAAACTGTTCTCGGATTACAAGCCAAAAGGATCGCAACCGGAAGCAATAGAAAAGTTAGTCGCAGGCATAAAGAACGAATTCAACTATCAGACTCTGTTAGGTGTTACCGGCTCAGGGAAGACATTCACTATGGCTAATGTCATCTATCAGATCCAGAAGCCGACATTGGTTCTCGTGCACAACAAGACACTTGCAGCGCAGTTGTATAACGAGTTTAAGGAGTTCTTTCCGGAAAACCGTGTTGAGTATTTCGTATCTTATTACGACTATTATCAGCCTGAGTCATACATACCACAGAGAGATCAGTACATCGAGAAAGATGCCCAGGTAAACCCAAAGATAGAGCAGATGCGGTTGGCGGCAACGGCATCATTATCGTCAAGAAGAGACGTAATCGTTGTTGCTTCTGTCTCTTGCATCTACAGCATCGGCGCGCCGGAAACATTCCAGACGATGGGCTTTGAGATAACCGAAGGGCAAGAGCTACCGCGAACTGAACTCATAAGAAAACTTATCGATATACAATTCGATAGAAATGACACTGAACTTATGCCCGGGCGGTTCCGGGTAAAAGGCGATACAATCGATTTCATTCCCGGGTATTACAATAATATAATCCGTGTAGAGCTGTTCGGTGACGAGATAGATAAAATTAGCGAGATAGATAAAATCACGGGCAATCGACTAGAAAAGCAGAAATATTTCTTCGTATATCCCGCACGACATTTTGTTATTCCTGAGCATCAGACAATGAGAGCAATAGCAACGATAAAAGCGGAACTTGAACGTAATCTACCGGAACTGGGTATGATTGAAGCACATCGGCTGAAACAGAGAACATTATATGACATCGAGATGATAGAAGAAACGGGTTATTGCAAAGGGCTAGAGAATTATTCGCTTCATTTCGATGGTCGGAAGAGGGGCGAGAAACCGTATTCGCTGATCGATTATTTCGGTGACAATTTTATGATTATTATTGATGAAAGCCACCAGACATTACCGCAATTGCATGGTATGTATGAAGGAGATCACACCAGGAAGAGGAATTTAATCGAATATGGGTTCAGGCTGCAAACGGCATTTGATAATCGGCCATTGAAATTTGATGAGTTTGAAGTCTACATGAAGCGGAACAAAGTGATTTTTATGTCCGCCACACCAGGTGAGTATGAAAGACACGAGTCTGCGCAGATCGTTGAGCAGATAATCCGACCGACAGGATTGGTTGATCCGGTAGTATACATAAGGCCAATAGCAGGTCAGATAGCTGATTTGAAAACTGAGATTAATGCCACAATAAGTCGTGGTGACCGGGTCCTTGTAACAACGATTACAAAGAAGCTTGCTGAGGAATTAGCGGAATATCTGGCTGAATGCGGGATAAAGACGCGGTATCTGCATTCTGAGATCGAGACGCTTGAACGTACAGAGATAATCCGTGAATTGCGATTAGGTAAGTTCGACGTTCTTGTTGGTATAAATCTCTTGCGGGAAGGACTTGATATACCGGAGGTGGGGTTTATCGGTATACTTGATGCCGATAAGGAAAGTTACTTGCGTGATGCCAAAAGCTTGATACAGACTATCGGTCGTGCAGCACGGAATGTCAATTCAACCGTAGTGCTATATGCAGATAAGCATACGAAATCGATAAAACAGGCAGTAAAAGAAACGGAAAGGCGGAGACAGATTCAAATAGCGTATAACAAAGAGCATGAAATCGTTCCTAGAACTATTATTAAAGCGATAAAAGAGAAAGAGATCGAAGTAAAAGACGCAAAGCATATACCTAAAACGGATATACCGAATTTGATCGTTGAGCTCGAGGCGGAGATGAGAGCAGCGGCTGATAAACTCGATTTCGAACGCGCTATCGGGTTACGAGAGAAGATGAATGTGCTAAAGAAGAGAGTGGAATAAAGAACCACGCGATTTTACATGAATAACACAACACTATAATTTTTCTTTTTTACAAAACACTTTCTTTCTAAAGAAAGAACCTGTGCTAAGAAAAAATGTTTCTTTGGTAAAGCTTTCTTTTCTAAAGAAAGGTTTGTGTAAATCTGTGTAATAAAACCTTGTGGTTAGCTAAACTTTCAATTACGCGCCAGAATAATCTTCGATACATATTTCGCTAATGCAACAATCGTCAATATAGGTGGTGCACCATGAGTAGCAGGCAGCACAGACGCATCTGCAACATACAAACCATTTACTTCCGTAGCCATGTTTTTATCCACAGCCGCTCCGATTCTCGCAGTACCACCGGGATGCGCCCCCCTTAAGGGTGTGGCGACAAATGTAGAAGGGTCTGCACCTGCTTCTGCTAATATAGCACCTGCAACAGAAGCACCTTCTGAGAGAAGGACCGCATCTCTGTTCGTTATGCCCTTCTCCACGGTCTCATTTACTTCTCCTACCGCTTCATCTTTTATCTTTACCATTAGCCCAAGGATGTCATCCGGTGATACTTTTAGCCCACGCTCTTCCATTCTTTTCAGCAGAAGGTTAGAAAAATGCGGATACAGAACGAACTCATTGAATCCTATAACGGCATTCATTACTATCTCCTTGTTTAGCTCTATCCCGTCAAGAACACCGCCAATTGTGGTGAACGAGTCAACGAAGATAGAGGGTGTAGTCGGCAGCCCAAGCCTTTTCAATAACTGAGGTGTTTCTAATGCTCCTGCGGAAAGCACAACTACATCGGCAGAAAGATTTTTGCTACCGCATCTCACGCCAGCCACTTCGCCGTTCTTTACTAATATCTCATCAACCGGCATGTCTGTTATTATCTTCGCACCATTATTCTCCACCTCCGTTACAAATTCGGTAGCATTCCATTTCGCTCCGTTTGGACAGCCGGATGCACAATTACTACACATATTGCATTTCGCAGGATCAATGAACTTCTGCATCTTAGTCACTACAAATCCAAGCTTCTCAGCAGCCGCCATAATACGTTTTGTCGCTTTACCGAAGTGAGAATCCGGAAGCGGTTTCACTCCTAGTTCCTTCTCAGCAGCTTCAAATTCA
>QBUN01000355.1 GCA_013180565.1 Candidatus Methanophaga sp. GoMg3.2
CTTTATTCTATTATTTTCCAATTGGATATTAAAAAACTTTTGTTTATCGAAAGTTGACTTACACAAACAATCTTGCCAATGGATTAGAACTGAATCTAAGGAATTATTAAATAAAAAATAACCAAAGGAGCTTTCAATCAGAATTTTCCTTTGAAGAAGGAGAATCCTAACAGTATCACTTCCTTCAGGTGATACTCGCCTACCATTTGGCAAGAGGAAAAGTGCCTTTAACCAAAGATTTTGAGCTTTTTAAAAAGAGGAGTGAGATCGGTAAGAGGCTTGCTGATTTGCATCTGATGAAGCCAGATGAATTAAATAACCCAATTGCCAAGTTTCAGGGAAGCGGTGAGAATCTGGTAGAGAAGCGAAAATATAACGAGGGCGAAGAGCGGGTATACATTAATAAGACTCAATACTTTGAAGGAATTGAAAAAAAGGTCTGGGAATATCAGATAGGTGGCTATCAGGTCTTGGATAAATGGCTGAAGGATAGAAAGGGAAGAGTACTATCACTTGAAGATATAAAGCATTATTGCAGGGTAGTAACTGCCATACGAAGGACAATTGACGTGCAGAAGGTAATAGATCAAATCTATCCTAGGATTGAGGAAGAAGTTATTGAATTTTCTATACAAAAAGCGTATACAGAGTCATTGGAGGATATACCTTAAAGTTGACTGCGATTAATGCCGATGCTATTTCTTGCATAATAAACGTCTTTGGACTAAGAACTATCCCTTCCCCTTATCCCTTTTGTCTAACCCAACACCTTGTAGCCACCCCACCGATTATAGCGCACAATAATTCAAAGCCTGGTATCGTTCTCGTTATCGCTTACCACAGGGGTTCTATCTACTTCTTCGCCTTCCACATTTCTCAAGATTATCGCTTCTTCGCTATTGTCAAGCCACCCATAAGGAGGGGTGTAGGTACAATAGGCTCCAGGGTAAAGGGTAGTGCCTTCGGCTATCCAGTCAATTGCTGTTGAGCCGTGCGTAGACTCAAAAGTCCAGTTCCCTATGTCCACGCTTTCATTTGATGGATTGTGAAGCGTGACCCATTCGTTGCCGTTATCGCTTCCCGCGGGGTTTTGGTCAAAGGCGTATAATATTACATCTGAGGAAGCGGTTAAGGTGGTTGCTAAGGCTATGCCTGTGAAGAGAAGCGTCAAAGCGATCCCTAATATTAGCCCTTGATTTTTGGTCATTGTTATTGAAAATCTTAGAGATGTGGGTGAATATAATAAGTTAGATAAAGATAAAATTGAAAGGTGGTGAAAGAAATGGAGTGCCCAAGGTGTCATGATAGTGGTACGATAGAATGCCCAAGGTGTCATGGAGAAGGGCTCTTCGCTGTTTCATGTGGGTAGATGTGGTTAGGATGCTGTCAAACAATCAAAAATCGGAAGAAAAAGGGGTACAAATATGGCTTTAAATCCAAAAATAAGGATGAAAAATGTTGGTGGTGGCAATTGTAAGTCAGTTTCTTAGGAAATCCTATTATTGGTTATGAAATCTTGGAGATTTTGATAATTACTGACGCTCATCATTCATCACGCCCCTCATGTAATCTGCTCCAGCGGATAGTAAGGATATTGAGTTACCCATACAAAATAGCGAAGCGCCTGGAGAAGGAGGTTGGGAAGGTCTCTTCGGGGACTACAAGGAGTGTCCTAATTGTGGAGGCACCGGATACGTTGAGGGATGAAACTGGAAAATACAAAGACCCTATCACAAGCTTGAAATGTACTATGACGATTTAGGAATATCCTGAATTGTCCTCTTTTTTTCAAAGCGCCTTTTCATGATACGAGAGTAACGAAAAACGAACGATGTAAGTAAATTCAAAAAGGGATAAAATCACCCGAAAAAGCGATGAATATGAAAACCGAAATGGACATGAAATAGGCTGAAAGAAGGTTTTTGAAGATGCTTAGATGCGGTTTGTATTATTCATGCTTATTTATCCACAGTCAATAGAAAATGCTTCACGTGAAAAAATCGAAAAGCTTTTATATACCCTTGATAAATGTACAACTTAAGTCATCGGCACTCGTGCTTAGTGTAGGCCTTGTACTTAAGTGTGGCGTGGTTGGGACTTAGAAAAGTGTAAAGTTTATATGCTGGTAAGAATAAGAAGAAAGAAAAGCTTTTATATTAACCGCACCCAATATATGAAAGTGTTAAGGATGTATAAGGGATAAAGATGGCAATAACGGATATATTGTTTTGCAAAAAAGAATATAAGTTTGGATGGGATGATGCGATAAGATATAGTAAATATCTTGGCAAAGCGAAAGACGAAATCAAAATTATCGCCGGTGAATTATATGCCCCCTATTATTCTAATTCAGAGGTTTTGGAAAATTTAGAAGATGCTATCAAGAATAACGTTACTATTAAGATTATTTTTGGTCCTGCCGTGTATGTAGACTGTAAAAAGATACTAAAATTAGCAGCTGAAGGAAAGATAGAACTATTTAAAATGTCAAGGAGGCTTGATAAGCATTTTAGAGTAATAGATCAACAGCACGTGTATATTAGTGGTTAAGTTTGATATAGAAGTGGGACACTTTTGTGTGTGACGGAAGTGTCTGAAATGGAGAAAGAAGTATTAATTCGGAAACGTAAGAAAGCAAAATAACTGCACGAGAAAGGTTGGAGTAACCGTCATATAGCTCGTTACCTGGTTTAGTTTGAAATAAGAGTAGGACAGTTAAACAAGTCTATAAACTCAACACCCACTGCTATGTTGTTCATAAAGGGTTGAGGGAGCTCCCAGATGTGGCATAGAGGGGCATGATAAGTCAGGTATCCGCATTGATGTTTTCTGGAACGAAGAGAAAGAAAACTTCAAGCGGATAATTTCGAGAGAAATAGGACTTATCATGCCGGGTAGTGTGTTTATCCAACGGCATGAGTGCAAGTAGTTAGTGGTTCATAAAGGTATATTGGTCGCTCCGCTTTACTGCAAGCGACCGATATACTATGATTAATTGGCTTAAGAGGTTACATGATATTGAAATCAAATTTTGTAATAAAAAGTGTTATATCTAATCGAGCATATTTACTGACATAGTGATGTATCTGAGTGTCCTACCTTTATTCCAAACTCAACCATTAGTAAACCGCATGCTATCGATATAGAAACAAAAAAAAGGAGTGATAAATTCATACATTGGGACATTAGGCCCAGTCCACATGGGGAGATATATGAAGAGTTGTTTGATGAAATACTTAGAGATTATGCTGAGCGAGTGAAGGAGATTATAGGAGCGTTCAAAGAAAGAAAAGTAGAATATTTTAAAGAAGGGGATAAAAAAGGAAAGGTAAAAACAGCTAAGGGATTTGTTAAAGAGGAGGATGGCAAAATGAGGGAAGCTACCGATGAAGAAATAAATGAATTGGAGCGATATATAGGAAATGATAGAGACACTAACACAACAAACAAATGCGCTTGACTTAACACTTCCACTTTATAGCTTTATTATTGCAGCAAACTTGTTAACTATTTTTGTGAGTTATGGGAGAATGCAAAAAGATATGACAATACAAAAAGTATTTAGAGAATCTGTAGTTGAATTATTATACCTGTTTCTAGTAGGTTCAACGGCACTTCTTATTTTTTCAGTACCACTTAACTCAAAACTCCTCGCAATCATCGGAATCGTTTTGATTACCTTTTGCTACCTTCTAGTTGCTGGGAAGTTCTTATATTTGTTAGGGTTACGAGGGAGAAAGGGTGTTATCAAAGGAAGTATAAAAGGGGAACAAATACAAAAGAATTGAACAAATAACACATGTGCATGTATTACGATTGAATGTGTGCTAGTGGCAAGGCGGATGCCTCGGGATTTATCCCGAGGGTGGCCTGTGCCTCGTAGCCTAATCAGCCAGAGGGTTGGAATCCCTCCTGTGCTGTTTACTCGTATCGACTAATACCCGCTATGTTAATTTATGGTGGCAGATAGTAAGGGAGCATAATCTTACATGAGAGGTGGTGGATAAGGCGGTTGAGGTTGCTAATGCTATGCCTGTGAAGAAGAAGTATTAAAGCGATTCCTAATAATAGCCCTTGGTTTTTGTTCATTAGACTTGTTGCGCTATAATATCCTATAAAATGCTGCCTTCTAAGGCGTCCATTGCTCCGCGCATAATGCTCCTTTTTACGGATATCCGTTCTCCGAGCTTTTCCAAATTATTCCGCAACAAGTCTATTGTTATCTAGCCCTTCTTTTTAAGATAAGGGTCAAGAAAATTATCAAGACAGAACCCAGGAGGTAGCCTACTAATCGAACTAGGTCTAGGTAGTATACGGAAACGCTAAATGTTTCATCAATGAACGATACAATGAACGCCATGATAAAGGTACTGCCCACCATGATAAACATGATACAAGATTGAATAAGATAGATATCAACACCTTGTTCCGGAATTTTTCTCATATTAAGTGACTTAAAAAGTTTATTTTCTTTATCATAAATCGTCCCTTCGCTTTCTTTCTCTGAAAACGCGTTCCACCTTGTTTTCCTCTTATCAGAACCTTTCTGAGATTTATCCCATAAAAAACCTTTATAGTCCAGAGAAATGAAAAGACGGCGTTTAGCTACAAAAGAAAACACCGCCCAAACGAAGAATAACACACAGTAATATGTAAGCAAAAGTAAAAAAAGTATCCACCAGCCTACCGGTGCTGCTACTATCTGTGACCAAATCTTTGGTTGCGAACATATAACTGCGATAGCTGTTAGTATAGGTACTATAATGGATAAAACCCCTTTAAAGGTAATATTAGGAAAATAAGACAAATCTCTTTGGAACTTATCGATGTGTTCTACTAAGTCATTTAAAGTTTTTCTGTGGGTATTCGAGTCATGAAAGGTTGCAATTGGGTTATTTAATTCATCGGGCTTCATCAAATAAGGCATATCCTGATTGAAAGCCTCTTTGGGTATTTTCCTTTTCCAAGTTAAATAAAATGTCAGAGACTGTTTAGTAAATAAATGAAAAACGATTTGGAAGAAATAATCACAGGAACTTTAATGCAAATAGGAATTAGTAGAGGAAAGATAATACTGGAGTTTGGTTGTGGTTCGGGCACCTATACCATTCCAGTTGCTAAAATAGTTGATTCAAGAGGAATTGTATATGCATTAGATGAAGATAAGAAAGCGTTAGATGAGCTGATGCAAAAAGCTGAATCAGAGCGGTTGGAAAATATAATAAGAGTGGATACATCAAGAGGAGCTAAAATTCCTCTTGATGATAATTCTATTGATATAGTCTTGCTTTATGATGTCTTTCATGATTATTATTTTCCATCACCCGCAGATAGAAGGAAATTATTGGCTGATATTTACATGATTTTAAAACAAGATGGCTTTCTTTCTGTCTGGCCGAAACATATGGAATCTGAAGCTAAGAAAGAAATTGAAAATGCCAATTTCTATCTAGTGAGTAAGCATAATGAAAACCTCATTCACGATAATGTGGATGTTGAAAAAGGAGAGATATTAAAGTTTAGAAAGAGAAACAAAGTGATTGGCGATAGAGAAAGAAAGTAATTGAAAAAATAAATGACCCAATAGTCAGGTCATTTTTTAAAAATGAATTTTCAAAATATCTGTATCAGTTCAAAGGAGAAGCATTAGCCCCTATACAGAATAAGCTTGGAGCGTTTCTATCTACTCCTTTGATTCGCAATATTGTTGGTCAGGTCAATTCAAAAATTGATTTTAGATGGATTATGGACAATCAAAAGATTCTTCTGGTTAATCCTGCCAAAGGAAGAATAGATGAAGATAATGCTGCCTTGCTTGGGTCTTTGATTGTTACTAAACTCCAACTTGCTGCAATGAGCAGAATAGACATTCCAGAAAGAGAAAGAAAAGATTTCTTTTGCTTTAAAGATGAGTTCCAAAGCTTTGTTTCAACTACTGGTGACAGTTTTAGTGAGATACTCTCTGAAAGCCGAAAATACCGGCTTTGTTTAATTCTTGCTCATCAGTATTTAGGGCAATTAGGAGAGGATTTTCAAAAAGAAGAAAAACTAAGAAAAGCTATCTTTGGCAATACTGGAACTATTATTGCATTCAAAGTTGGCCCAGATGATGCTGAGTTCTTAGAAAAAGAATTCTATCCTGAGTTTGAAAGACAAGATTTGATCAATCAAGATAAGCATAACATCTATCTTAAGCTTGCGATAGATGGCAAATCATCAAAGCCGTTCTCTGCTCTGACCTTGCCGCCTTTCTTTAAGTTTGAGAGGCAAGGGAATAAGGATAAGATAATTGAGATGTCAAGAATGAGATATGCAAAAAAGAGAGAGGAGATTGAGGGGAAGATTGGGCGGTGGGAAGGAGACGAAAAAAGGAACAGAGGAAATAAACAAGCTCAACTTTCTTTAAAAATTCCTGGGCATTAGCTTTATTGTTCAAGCGGTTAGACATTCAAAACTGGAAGACAATAAAACTCTTTGGAATTTCTCTTTTTTAGCTCTAAAATTCGTTGATGTTTTTCTAAGGCTTTTAGGCAGCTTTTTCTTCGGCAATCATTCTCAAGTTATTTATTCTCTCTTATTCTACAATTCTCAAAGTCGTGTGGTTAAAACACGCATTCTCAAGTATGCTTTATAACCTCGTTAAATATTCAATCCAACTTTTTTCAAGTTCTTTTATTGATTGAGAATAAACCCCTTTGATAATTTTAATATTCTGTTGATTCTTCTTATCCCTTAAGAGTTTTTTATAAGCTTGTTTGAATTTTTTTAATCCGTAAGCTTTGATTAAATATCTCACAAATGACCCTGACTGAGGATATGCAATCATTTCATTAATTTTATTCCAATTCTTACTGTTTATTAAAAAATCTAAATTGTAAAGCTTGTTTTTTTTTAAATATTTTTTTGCCCAAAAATCAATATCTTTTTGATGCCATTTTTCTGACATAAACTCAGCCAATCCTTCAGAAAATAAAAATACCGCCACTCCTAAAGAAAGAGAAAGTAAATGGGTATCTTCATGTTCTCCAATACATTTAACTTTATTAGTGTAAAGAGAGTGGACTTCAAATTTTTCAGAATGCCAAAATTCTTTTTCTTTTTCTATTTCAATCCAAATTGCGTTGCCATTTCCAATATCCCCCATTAATTTCGATTTAGTTGTTTTAGAAGGATAAAAATAATAGACTTGTTGCTAATTAACTACTATCTCTACGCAAAGGCCTTTAATAGGATATGACATGTATTATAAAACATGATATTCATTAAGAGAGCCTTAATGGACGACAGGGCACTAAGAGCCACAATAGGACTATCCGCATCAGAATTTAATCAACTGGCGCTGAGTTTTGGTCCAGAAATAGAAAAAGAAGGGTGGCATAGATACGCGATAGATTTTGAACAGGGGAACAGAAAAAGGAAACCCGGGGGCGGAAGAATAGGAAATTTGAGAAGTTCCACAGAAAAATTATTTTTCATTCTCTTTTATTTCAAGTGTTATCCAACTTTCGACGTCTTAGGACTATTATTTGATCTCAACAGGTCTAATGCATGTCGCAATGTCCAGAAATTAACACCAATATTAGAGAAAGTACTTGGTAAAAAAATGGCCCTGCCAAGTAGGAAAATTAAGAGTTTGAAGGAGTTATTTGAGATATTTCCCGGGGCTAAGGATATATTCATCGACGGGACAGAGACGCCAATTCAAAGACCTAAAGACGAAGAGAAACAAAAAGCAAGCTATTCCGGCAAGAAGAAGGCACATACTCGTAAAAATATACTCATCACCGATATAAATAGATGGATTGGTTTTCTAAGCCCTCCAGAAGAAGGTAAAAAACACGATTATGGTATGTTCAAAGGCCTATTTCCGCCGGAAATATTCCCAAAAAGCATAACGCTATGGCTAGATTTGGGTTTCACAGGCGTTGATAAGGATTATCCAGATGCGTCTGTTATGATGCCAAAGAAGAAGCCACGGGGAAAAGAATTGACCGGTAAAGAGAAGGCGCAGAATAAGGTTATCAGTAGCATCCGAGTTCGGGTAGAGCATGCTATCGGCGGAATTAAGCGAATGCGAATAACAACTGACAAGTTTCGCAACAAAAAAGATACTTTTAATGATAAAGCTATGTTGATATCATGTGGACTATGGAATTATCATCTAATGTGCCGTTGAACAGGACGGACGGAAGCAACATATTAGCCCCTAAAATAATAATTTCGCAACAAGTCTAATAATTTAGCTTCCTTTTATTTCGTAATTTTAAAGTTTTTAATATTTTTCTGTATACTCTTTCTTGAACTATAATAATTTTATTAATATCTTTTTTGGCCAAAGAGTTTTTAAAATAATGAAAAATATAATTGGGAGATTTTTTTATCATCCAATTTTTTTTCTTTAAATAATCGGTTTTAAACCATGGAATATTCTGTTTTATGGTATAATTTCGATTCATTAGTAAAATAATATAATAAATTTAGACAAAACGCAAATAAAGACAATCTAATTCTATAAGTATTTAAGAATAATTAATCTGGGTTAATCCTTTATTAATTCCTTCTATTAATTTTAACTGACAATAATTCTTCTGAAAATTACCAACATGAATAAATGCTTCAAATCTACATCCGCCTCCACAAATTGGCAAATAGGGGCATTTCTGTTGAAGACACTTTCTAAAATATCTAAAGTCGCTAAACCGAGGATCATCACAATTAAGAGTTAAATCAATATCTCCAAATTTGAATTCTTTTCTTCCTACCCCTGAAAAACATTTCACTAATGAACCATCTGGTTCAATAATTACTGAGTGAACATCTCTTGCTACACACCAAGGACCCAACATGAACTCATTAGGCATCACAAATCCTTTTTCTTTTGCTTTTTTATAAAGCCAAAGATAACTCTTTATATTTTCTATGTCATTAAAACAATATTTATCTAGATAATTCTCCATTCTCTTTTGTGAATTATTGCGAATAGTTGAGGTGATAATTCCAAATGAAAGCTCTATTTTTTCTTGTAATTTGTGTTTTATTAATAAATCTAACAATTCGGGAATAGAACCAATATTATGTTTATCAAAATTCAGCCGTAAACTAATTTTTTTAACTACAGCACTATTAAAACTGTCTAGAATATTTTGAAATATTTGATCAAAAGTCCCTTCACCATTCTTTTTACTTCGTCTTTGATCATGCAATCTCTTGGGTCCATCGAGTGTTACTTGAATCCTGCTTAAATTATACCAAGCAAGGAATGAAACGATTTCTTTATTTAAAAGTACTCCATTAGTAACTATCTGATTATCAAATTGTATATTTTTCTCTTTGCTTAACCGATGAAGTTGAGGAAGTATATATTGAATGACTTTTTTGTTTAATAGCGGTTCTCCCCCATACCAGATCACTCGAAATTTGCTACATTTATTATTCCTATTTAAGTAATTACTACACCATAAAATTATCTTATCGGCTGTTTCAAAATTCATTATCTTTTCCTTAATCCCTGTTTCGTAGCAGTAAGGGCAGTTCAATTGACAATTCGTAGTTGTAACAACATGTACAACAAACATAGAACTATTCTTTCTTGCTCTTTGAAATAATTTACAATACTCTTCACTTTCATCCATGTCCAACGGAACAAGTATGCTATGTTTTGTTAACTGATTTATGTAATTCTCAATTCTCTTGGAAATACCACCATCTTTGTCTTGCAAAAAATCATCGATACTTTTTTTAACTTGTTTCTCTATTTTTAAAACGGCACCTGTTAAAGTGTTTCTAATGATTATCTCATTTTTGCCGTTTGTGGATTCGACCCCAAATAAGAACTGTGACCATTTTAAATTCATTTTTCCATCTGTTACTTTAATATTCTCTTAATATCAGATTCTGTATTGAGAAAAAATAAAACGGAGTTTTATGAGCTTTTATCAAGCTTCTTTATGCTCGTCCTCCGCAGCAACTATCTTTGCCGAGAAGGCCCATCCGGAATTCTGGAGATATACCTTCATCTAATATTTTAAACTCTTGTTCTTCCTGTTCGATTTTATCCATATTTATCACCCCCTATTATTTTCAGTACATTTACAACCATCTACAACCATCCGCATTTTTTCACACGTTAATATGATATTACCTAAAGTTACTCTCCTTTATAAAACTCTTCGATCTTCAACAAATTGTATAAAAACCTCCACTATATGTCTTCAAGCCTTTCTCTACCTCTACGCACTTTAACTACCTATTCTTCACCTCAAACCAATCTTTGAATTGGCTTTGCTTTAGCTCATCAATGCTGGCTATTTTGACTGTCATGTTTTTATCTGGCTTTTCTTTTCTCAATCTAAACATCACGTTCAGCGCCACCTGAATCGCTTTCTTCTTTGCTGTCTTGTCGCTGG
>QBUN01000354.1 GCA_013180565.1 Candidatus Methanophaga sp. GoMg3.2
GGACCTTCCAAGTCTGAGAACACTCTTTTCTCTGACCGACATCTTTTCCAATTGGTGAAATTCGCCATGTCTCTGCAGATAATCTATGAGCAAACCATGACGAAGACCCCTGTTGCTGACTACAATCTCATTGAGGGTAAACTCTTCCATCAATGTCTCAAGGATCACAGCACCCCCGATGATTATGTCTGCCCTATCAGCGTTGATACCAGGAACCTCTTTTCTCTCTTCGAGCGTAAGTGAGCATAGTATAGAGATAACCGCCTTTAGATCTCTCCGCTCAAGTATGAGATCTCTTTTCGAACCTCCTTTTTTGAACATCTTTCTTGCAATCTCTGCTAAATTGATGATTGTGCCAGAGCTCCCAATAGCAAGCTCTATATTCTCCTTATTCATGCGCTCTATTGTCCTCAGCATCTTAATCCTGGCGTATCGTTTCATCTTTTCGTAGACAAACAACGATACCTGGCTTTCATCAGTATCTGAGAGAAACATTCTGCTTAGTCTGATGGCACCAAGCTCTAGGGTGTCCAGATCATGGTATTGAAATTGATCCCCGGTTACTACCTCTGTACTGCCACCACCAATGTCGATGAAGATCGTTTTTTTATGCTCTATGTGCACTCCACTTGAGATGCCGAGGTATATGAGACGCGCTTCTTCGTTTCCTGATATAACCCTCACATCTAAACCTGTCTTTCTCAGCTCTTCAAGAAATACAACCCTGTTCTTTGCTTCTCTTGTTGCGGATGTTGCAACTGCGACAATCTCATCTGCATTAAAGGCATTTGCGACTTCAACAAATTTTTTGCATACCAGACCAGCCCGCTTCATCGCTTTAACACGTAAACAGCCACTGCTGAAGACATACTCGCCCAGCCGGACAATCTCCCGCTCCTCACGTAAAATGGTGTACGTCTGATTCTGCTTAATTCGCACAACAGACATGCGTATCGAATTTGTTCCGAGATCAACAAAAGCAATAACCCGATCCTCTGATCTCAATTCTTCTGACGCCATTGTACGATAAGTTTTCTCCCGATAACGCTCTCGAATAGGTCCTTCTTTTTGAGGATCGACTCGCTCTCAAGGCTCGTATCGTCTGTAACAAAACAGTCCAGGATAACGCTATCTGATTCTATTTTCGGATCGATAGCCGTAACGACTGCGGCATGCGACGCATCCAGACCGTCAGCAATACGTATAAATGATGCGAGAACTCTAACTTTCTCTTTGTTTTTCGGACTGAGAGCTGCAAAATGGAAATGACTATTTTTTGGATTTGCTTTTCGGTGGTATCGCGCAATACTGCCTATGAGGTACCGCTCATCAGAAGTGAACGGAAATTCTTGCTCGTTTAGTATAAGTTTCAGAGAGGATTTGTGGTGTCCTTTTGGACCCTGAGACCAGCCGATGTCGTGTAGAATTGCGGCACATTCCAGCCAGTAGCGTTCCTCTTCACCCAGTAAATGCAGATCGCTCAGTTTATCAAAGAGCTCAAGCGACAACCTTCTAACAGTATCAGAATGCTCCGGATCCGGATCATACTTTCTGGCAATCTCTCGTATCTGCTCCACTCTCTTTTCATACCCCTCTTCTTTTTTACCTCTCTTTTTCATCTTAGCCTCCCCTTCAAAGATAGTATCAAGCGAAACACCACGCAGAAGCATCTGTGCAAAGTTCTCCGGAAGCCCACTAGCTCGTATCGAATCTGCTGCTCCTTCTACATCGTAATCAAGTTTAATAAAATCGACGGAAAAGGAGTTGGAATTTAGGATGGCATAATTAGCCCTCCTGTCACCATCATCCGGCCTTCCAACACTTCCCGGGTTTATGAACGTAACACCGTCCACCTCCCGTTTGAACTGACGATGCGAATGCCCCATGATAACAACGTCTGCACCGGCAGCAGAACCGAGCTCGCTCAGTCGCTCTTCCGAAGTGGAAGGTGTGAGTGGCTCTTCTTCCGATTCCGGGCTTCCATGTACCATCAACAGAGATTTATCACCTATACTGATCCTCATCTCACGATCCAACGAGCGAAGAAATCGAATCGACGTTTCGGTTAGATTTTCACCTGCGAAATCAAAAGAGATCTGCTTCTGCTTCTTGATCTTACCTCCTTTCTTCTTTTTATCTTTTCTTAGCACCTTCAAATCGTAGTTACCGATAATGCTAAGGACATTCTCTGATGATAGTTTCTGAACCACCTCATCAGGAAATGCGCCATATCCAAGAAAATCGCCCGCGTTTAAAAAGAGCTCTGCGCCACGCCCTCTTGCATCCTCCATCACGGTATTTAATGCATGGAGGTTCGCGTGTACATCTGCGATGATCGCTATTTTTGGGTGCTCTCCTGCAGATATGATTAAAGATTTGATTTCTTTATACCCGTTCTCGTCCTTTTTCACGTTCCTTTCACCTCTAATCTAAGTTCTATGGATAACTCCCTTTAGCTCGTTCCAGAGTTCTTCGAAAGAAGACGTGGCTTTTGAGGTTGGCTGCGTGCAGGCAATCGGCTGACGGTAAATACCCATCTTCTCGATGTCTGCGGCGTAGGGAACCTGGCATTTCAAGAAATGCCCGCTTTCTCCCATCTCCCTGATGACGTCCTTGTGTATCTTTTTCTGTTGTTCCACCATGGAAAAGAAAGGGATGATCCTGGTTTGGTCAAGTTTGGATTTATCGAAGAACTTCAGCAACTGCTCATAGGTAAGCTGAGAAAGGGGGGTGGGGACAAACGGTAGGATGATATAGTCAGCGGCAAAAAAGACGTTCTCTGAGAGCAGAGTGATGTTTGGAGGACAGTCAAGGAATATGAAGTCGTACTCATCTTCAAATGGAGTTAACAGCTCTTTGAGCCACTTCTTAGAACGTGCCCTGTTGCCGAGTGCGAGGTCGAGCTTTCGGTAGGAAAAGTCAGACGGAAGGAGGTTTAGGTTCTCGTAATCGCTCCCGCGTATGGCTCTGTCAACTTTCTTGCCACCTTTTAACAGAGTCTTAGAATTGAACTTCTTGGGTGCTCGTATCCGGAAATAGTACGAGGCCGAGCCCTGTGGGTCCAGATCGCAGAGCAATGTCTTGAACCTGTCACGAGAAGAGAAGTATGCAAGGTTGACCGCGGCAGCCGTTTTCCCGACTCCGCCTTTTATGCTGTAGAGTGCCAGAATCGTCATTGTATTATCCCTCCTTTGTGATTAATGCGTCATCATCTTTAAAAAGCTGTTTAACGAGTTTTGTATTCTTCTTTTGACTGAAAAGCAGGAACTGATCTGAGAACTCAGCCCGCACGTGCTGCTGTCTCATGTTCAGATTCGTGATCAGCCCACCGATTGCAGCCGCAACGAGTATAGCACGATCTGATTCGGGCACGATCGTATCAAGGTACTCTTTCAATGTACTCCGCTGAACCGAAAGGTCGTTAAACTCGCCCAGGTTGTCCTGAAATTGCTTCAGTTGCTTTGTCAGAAGTGTGATCTCATCCGCGGGGAATAGAGAGGCGAAGAACTCCATGAGATAACGCAGTTTCTTGCACTGTATCCGCAGGCGGTGAAGTTTCTCATCCGGCGAGTTGCTATCCATCTTCGCTCCATCCTTCATGATCTTTTTGTACCGTCTCCATATGAAGGCTCGGGCAAGCGTTATCACTGGTTCTTCTGCGTTTATGGGCGTTCTGAGAGCCTCATGTGCCGCATCAGAAACGAGGAATGCGTCCCAGTCGCTGACAAGCAGCCGGTAAAAATCGGAGCGCAGCACTTCAACAAATTTTCCGAGCTCGTTTTCACGTTCTTTCTCCAAATCCATGAAAAACGGATCGAGACCAGATCTAAGATTTTCGGGTAGCATGGAAAGGTACTGCTCCTTATTGTGCAGGTACACGTCCAGGTCTCTTAGTTTGTTAGAATACTGCCCAAGTACCCGGAAATCCTGCTTGAATCGATCGAGTTCTGCCTCTGAAAACACGTCTTTTATCTGGCTCAGAGCAGAGCGTGTTCGACGCCCGGACACCCGGAAATCGTGGAGAAACTCGGTATCTATATCTCTGATGACTCCATCCTCGTTCTGTTTCATGACGTTTAACAAGTAGATCAGGATCTTCCTTGTGGCTGCACTACCGCCCATATCTCTCGTGAGGGCGACCTTAACTTTGGAGCTGTAGTCACCGGGTTTTATTCTGGTCTGCTTGCGCATCAGATCAAATATATTCTCAGATGGCTCAGCCACTTTGAGCCGCCCTAAAAACTGATGGAAACCACGAAACTCATTCTCATATCCTCGGACCGGGTCCAACGTAACGGTGCGGATGGTTTCTGTAGAGGAGACATCTCCGTTTAGATTGAGCTCATCAAGATAGACCCGCAGTACCGTTTTTTCATCATTGTTCAGGATATGGAGCTTTTCGCTCCTCTGCACAAAGGATAAAAAGGGTAGAAGTGCCCTGACATCCAGGCAGTCCTTCAACTTCGTCTTCAGCTCACAATCAGGAAAGTCCCACCAGAACCGTGCCTCTTCCTTATGCCGCCAATGGCATTCTGCTACCACTTCAAAGGATTTTAGGTCCTCAAGGTAAATTGTATCGTCCTGCTTCAAAAGAACGAAGTTCTCCTTGTAGAGTAACCAGTCAAAAGAATCAAAATAGCGCTTTCTCATGGTGGTGGGCGGGTCATGTACAATCTGGTAGGATTCCGATACCGTCTGGATCAGATCCTGGTGAGTCCTGTCTTCAAGCAGCGTAAAAAATAGCCTCTTCCCCATTTCTATCTTTCCTCTTGAACATCATGAGTCACCATGCCAGATTCCTCTGTTATCTATCAACCATGTCTGCGAGTTCAAACTCGCCTCTTCAGGAGCAGGAGTTATGCGCTCATAAGTACCATCAGATAAAAGCCTTCTTGCTTTTACGTTATCCTTCAGGTGAGCATTCAGCATATCCTCGATTATTATTCCTTTTAGTTTAGGATCGGGCACGACAAGGAGTACTTCTATCCTTCTCTTGATGTTTCTTGGCATCATGTCAGCACTGCCTATCAAAACGTTATCACTTCCTCCGTTTCTGAAGTAATATATCCTTGCATGTTCAAGGAATCGCCCAATTATCGAGGTTACCGTTATATTCTCACTCACGCCTTTTAGACCTGGTCTCAGAGCGCACAGACCACGCACGTTTAGTTCGATTTTCACACCCGCTATAGAAGCTCGATAGAGAGCCTGAATTATGCCCTTATCAATAAGACCGTTGAGTTTTAAGGCTATGTAGCCATCTCCTGTCAATTTATGTGCCTCTATCTCTCTGTCGATACGTTTAATAACCTCTGTTCTGAGTGTCGCCGGAGCAACCACGAGCCGATTATAGTCACTCGTCTGTGAATAGCCGGTGAGGAAGTTGAAGAGCTCAGTAAGTTCTGCTCCGACCTCGAGATTGCAGGTTAGATAAACGAGGTCCGCATAGATTGTTGAAGTAACTGCATTAAGGTTTCCGGTACTTATAAGCGAATAACGCATGATCTTATCACCTTGTTTTCTCACGATAAGAAGTATCTTTGAATGCACCTTGAGATCCTCAAGCCCATAAACCACATGTACGCCCTCTTCCTCCAGAACCTTTGCCCAATGTATATTTGCCACCTCATCAAATTTCGCCTTCAACTCTACAAGTACAGCCACATCTTTACCGTTCACTCTTGCACGCAATAGAGCATCTATAACCGGTGATTTTTTATCGATCCGGTAGATCGTGGTCTTAATAGCTAAAACATCCGGGTCTTCTGCTGCCTGGTTAAGCAGGTTCACTAACACATTGAAACTATCATAAGGGCAATAAAAGACCCAATCTCGCTTTTCTATCGCAAAAAAGATGTCTTGACCCACACAAAAAGCAGGAGGGAGGTATGGTAAAAAGGGAGTATCCTTAAGATCCGGTCTATCAATATCAAGAAACTGCCAGAAATCCGCGATCGCGAGTGGCAGATCAACATCATATACAAGATCGTTAGTAAGCCCGAGGTTACAAAAAAAGAGGTTCTTCAAATCATCAGGCATTGATTTATCGGTCTCCAGCCTTATAGGAAAACCGATCCTCCTTGACTCTATACCTACCTCCATAGCGGTTAGAAGATCCGGTGCAAGATCATTTGAGATCTTTATCTCTGCATTTCTTGTTATTCTGAATGGGTAAGAGGCAATAATCTCCAAGCCTGGAAATAACTTATCTATCTCTGATGCAATGATATCCTCTATGAAGACAAAATTACGCTCTCTTTTCAGTTCGATTTTGTTCTTAGATTTTTTTCCTTTATCTGGTAGCTCAATCAGTCTTGGAAAGAGATTAGTTGGTATTTTAACCCGAGCATACTTCTCATTGTTCTCGGGATCACGGACGATTACAGCAAGGTTAATGCTGAGATTTGAGATGAAAGGGAAAGGGTGTGCAAAATCCATAGCAAGAGGCGTAAGTGTCGGAAAGATAGAATCATCAAAGTAGCTTCTGATAAAATTGCGTTGATTTTTATCAAGGTCTTCAACCTTTTTAATCACTATTCCTTCGTTCAATAACTCTGGAATTAGCTCGGCCTTCCATGATTTTGAGTATCTCTTCAGAAGCTTTTTAACCTCCTTTCTTATGGCAACAAGCTGTTCCTGTGGTGTCATGCCATCGGGTGGTGCTTTGAGAGCGCCTTCTAACAACTGCTGCTTCAAACCTGAAACCCGCACCATAAAAAATTCATCGAGGTTGCCACCGCATATAGCAAGGAACTTAATCCGCTCTAACAGCGGGTGTGTTCGGTCATTTGCCTCCTCAAAGATCCGCTCATTCACTTTTAGCCAGCTCAGTTCTCTGTTAATATATAGTGCGGGATCATCAAGCAGTTTCGTCTCCTCTTCTGAGGCAACGATCTGTTCCATGCTATCAATACTATCACTCATAATGTACCATATTCTCCTAAGTATACTTTAACCTTTTCTCATCAAGAATCATCTCCAGGTATGATTTTTTGCTTATCACCTCGGATGAAAGTTTGAGGTCATTAAGAAGCATAAAAATCTCTTTCTTCTTCTTCATATATTCCGCATCATTGCTTGCTTTTCCTTCTACTTCTATGAATTCGCCCAAGTCCTCCACATCATCCAGTGTTACAATTAAATCACCAAGAAGGTACGTCTTCCTCTGTTTTTTTACCTCGCATAGCACATAAAAACCAAGTTCAGCGAGTATTTTTCGCACTTCTCTGGCTGATTCTATCCCTATCTCTATTTCCTCCCGGCTTGTCGTCTCATCATCTTTTTTAGGTCCCTTGTAAGTTAAGCGGTACTTACCATCTGCATCTCTGACCCGAAGAGCACCCCCGTTCCTGAAAATCTGTATATTAGGATGGTCAAAATAAAGATCTAGCTCTGTCTTCTCGCCCTTATACATACCTTTAAGCCCTTTTAGCCGCTCCTCCATCTGCTCAATATTGTTTATCTTAAGCTTTGTTTCTACTTCTATCATCAATAATACCATTATTTTTACGTTATTAAGTTTTTTTTGTTTGTGTCATGGATAAACTTTCGGGACAAAGTTGTACTGGGATAAATCCGGGTGCTGGTAATCCCCAGCGTCCTGGCGAGGGGGTAGCTCTATCGGCTCGGGCGTTAAATCCTCGTATGGGATCAAACTGAGCAAGTGGGAGATGACGTTCAGACGGGCATGGCGTTTGATATTGGCATCGACAATATACCAGGGTGCGTGTGGAGTGCTGGTGTGCTTCAGCATCAAATCACGCGCTTTTGAGTAGGCCACCCATCTGGTGCGTGCCTCCAGGTCCATAGTGCTCAGCTTCCAACGACGGCGCGGGTCGTGAATGCGCTGCTCGAAGCGCGCTTCCTGGGTTTCACCGCTGATGTCCAGCCAATACTTGATCAGTGTAATCCCCGAGCGAACTAGACCCATTTCATATCCGTTGACGGTGCTCATAAATTCAAGGTGTTCTTCTTCCGTGCAGAAACCCATCACTTTTTCTACTCCAGCCCGGTTATACCAGCTCCGGTCGAACAGCACCAGCTCACCAGCCGAAGGTAAATGAGGGATATAGTGTTGGAAATACCATTGTGTCTTTTCTTTATCGGTTGGCGTTGGCAGCGCAACTATACGGGCAACACGTGGGTTGAGCCGGTAAGTGATGCGTTTGATGGTGCCGCCTTTTCCGGCGGAATCAATCCCCTCAAATATCACCACAATTTTTAAGCCCTTGTGTTGGATCCAACCCTGGAGCTTGACTAGCTCTATCTCCAATTTGGCAAGCTCGCGCTCGTACGCTTTGCGCGGCATCTTCTTTTCTTCGCTAGTCAAAGTATCTTTGCGCTTCATCTTCTTTTTATTGCTAGTCATAATAATTATCTACTTAGAATGTTGGAGTTAAATATTTTGTCGGTTTCCGCAGCTCACCTAAAACAGAGTTCATTTGCAATATACTTGGGATTGACATCAAAATATACGGTTAAGTGGTTAGATTCCCCCCACCCTAATACATATCGTAATGTATTGAGATACACATTCGGATAAGGATTATTGGGTGGACCTAACAGCCAGAAATGCACATGCTTAATGTTGTGTTGCTTGATAAACAGCAAAAAATTATCACCAACATCCGCAGTATGAATTTCCGGACTGACACTAAAAATAAAATCGTCTAACTCTGCCCAGTCCGTATCAATCGTTTTTTCGTCATATGTTCCAAGTTTTTCTAAATCTACATTTAATCCTACCCGTTCTTTCAAGTCTCTTGCCAGATTGGCAAATTGTAACAAAGTAGAGAGATATCTTGCTCCATAAACTTGCCCTAGATTCACTAAATAAAAAGGGATAGCTTCATATTCCGGATTCTCTAAAATTGAAATCAATCTATCTATAACCTTTTCATAATTATCTTCTCCATTTAACTTCAAATCAATCTTTGGGAAAGTGATTCGCTTAAAATTTTGACCATTCGCTCGAACTTGTCGTGCATGTTCAGAATATACGCCGAGAATATTTTCTAATTTTCCATCATCCCCGGTAACAATAGCGGGTGGATGTCCACTGAAAAAACCGCCATTATATTTTTGGACATCAAACTCAACAAAATAAGGATTTAATTCTACGGCATCTCTTATTGCGCTTACTGTGTTCTCCTTATCCTCAGATTTAAATAATCCTCTATGAATACAAATACGTTCTCTTATTTCTTTCGGGATGAAAAACAAATCATCTAATGTAGTCATTTGGAAAAGGTGGGTGTGTAAACACAATAGATTCCCTTATCAGCCACTGCAAATAATGAGTTTGTGACGAAAATCTTTCCTATCGCTTTTCCTACGGAATTGCTACCTAAGATTGATAATTTCACATTCATGTTGATTGTACACCTCCAAAAGGCGGGGATCGCCTTTCACCGCCTTTATGCTCTCTTTTACATTTTCCGGATCAACAAATCTTTTTATCTCTAGAACTACGTTTTCGGGTTGTGCATCCCAGATGTCCATGAGCACGCACCCCACATCTATTTTCCCCTCGCCAGGTGGTAAGTGCAAGTCAGAGATGCCATCATTGTCATGCAGATGCACGTGTTTTATGACCGGATTCAGCATATCGAAAAAATCACTAAGTTGGATGCCGTAGCGTTCCGCGATGATGAATGCGTGTCCTATATCCAACGTCACGGAAATATCCTCATTTACAGCATGAAGAAGTGCAAGAAGTTCAACAGGCAAACTCCCTACCCTATTATCGTCAAGATTCTCGAGGTACAGCACCACCGAATAATCTCGTGCTAAAGACGCGAGTGTCTTAAGGTTTCTGACAGTGTTCAGAAACGCTTTGCGGTAAGCAATGCCAGCAAACTTAGTCCCGTTCTCCGTGACGATGTCACCGCCGTGAATGACAACATGCCTGGCGTCCATGAGCGAAGCAATCTCGAAAACACGCTCCATGACCCTGAAATTATGGCGAAGCATTCTTCCGAGGTCCACCCTCAGATTCGGCTCCCTTGCATCTGATGTGGGCACGTGTAGCGAGAACATAACATCAAACGAATCCAGAGCCCAAAGCATCGGATGATTTATCTCTAGATTGCGGTCCAGCAAGGTAACGTCATCGAAGCCCAACTCCACAAGTTCCACATTCAGATAAGAGAGACTAAAAGGTCCCCCTGACATCTCTCTCACCAGCCAAGAATTCACACCTACTTTCATCTTTTCATCCTCCATCTGCTATATACATTTTGATTGCATTATATACTTCAGAATTGGGTATATATATATTCAATATCTATAGAATTGGTAAAGTATATATATAATC
>QBUN01000353.1 GCA_013180565.1 Candidatus Methanophaga sp. GoMg3.2
ACTTCTACCCATAAATAAATTTAATTTAGGACGCAGATTTACACGGATTTAATTTTAGTTTGATATTAGGATTCCTTGTCCCAGGAACATGCCTCATCATATTTATCCTCTGTCTTACTACTGATGCCCCTCTCACGGTCAGACACCTAAAATATTCGAGGATAATTTCAACTGGGCTGCATTTAGCCTTGCGGAAAAAGAGTTAATAATGATCTTCCACTTCGAGTTCCCACTCGTCAATATCCATGGCAAGGACTCTAAAGTAGTAGCTGCCATTCCCTGTGTGAATGTACCTCGTATCCCTGTGGGAATATCCTTCATCCCAACTCCACTCGTCAACTAACTCACTTGTTTGTCCCTCACGACGATACACATGCACATAAAAAAGTGAGAAGGTTGAGCTGATTTTTACTAACCATTTCACTCGCCATTCATCACCCGTTATAGCAAAAGATGGTGTTGTCCGACCTTCGGTACCCGTAAACGTGTTCACCGAATGCCATGTCTTCTGTCCAGCCGTTGGAGTAGGTGATGGATATACATATATCTGATCTCCGAAGTAATTCCGCGCATGCAAGATCAACGGATAATTGTCATCCCCGGAACTTAGGCGGTAGGGAGTATCCCCAATTCCATCTCCATCTGCATCTGATCCTGTGTAATCGTCCCAGTAGTTACCGAGATAGCTTGTGTATGTGCTACTATTGTATGTGTATGTTATTTCTGATAGCGAATTCCATGCGTTGGCAGAGCTAAGCGATTTGACGTTAACATTGTTGGCTATGAAGTTATTAAGATATATGCGGTTGTTGTCAGAAGACTCAAGGTAGATACCCACATCGTTTCTTGATGCCGTGTTGTTCGCTATTATGTTCTCGTCTGATGTCCAGAGCCCAATACCACATTGACTGTTATAGTTTGCAATGTTATTACAAATCTCGTTATCATTTGATTGGCTTAATACTATACCATGATAATCCGCATTATTTGAGGCATCATTACCGGTTATCCTGTTGTTGTTTGAAGACTGGAGGTAGATGCCCTTGTCTACATTATTCTTAGCCGTGTTGTTTGCTATTATGTTCTCGTCTGATGTCCAGAGTGCAATACCATGTAAATGATTATAGTTCGCAATGTTATTATGGATATGGTTATCATTTGAATCCACTAAGGCTATTCCACTACCGTTAGCATTGTTTGAAGCGACATTATCTGTTATCCTGTTGCTGTAAGAAAGCCCGATCGAAATGCCACCGTTTCCGTTGTTCTTCACTGTATTGTTTGCTATTATGTTCTCATCCGAAGCCAGAAATGCAATACCATTATAATGGTTATTGTTTGCACTATTATCACAAATCTCATTATTGTTTGATGAATCTAAGGCTATCCCATTGTAGTTATCATTATTTGAGATCTCATTATTTATTATCCTATTGCTGTTTGACTTCTTAAGGATGATGCCATTGTTGCCATTATTCTTAGCGGTGTTATTTGCTATCATGTTGTTGCAAGATCTCAAGAGTTCTATTCCGTGCAAACCTTTTTGACATGTTAGCCCAGAAATTGTGGTGTTGTCTACCGTAACAAGTATACAGGGAAAAGAACTATTGGCTGCGTGTATTATAGAATTCCCATACGGGGCACTGATTGTAAGTGGTTTATTTATTACTACGTTCTCAGTATATGTTCCCGGAGAAACATCTATTACGTCTCCAGGCATTGCCGCTTCCACCGCTTTCTGGATAGTGTGATAGTCCGCGGGGACCTTGATCTTTTTGGGGATAGATGCTTTTAATTGAATAAGAGTGAAATTATTTGCAGAATTATCATCTGGCCATAATAATGGATGCTGCATGTCTTCTCGGTATTCAACTATTTTTGGGAAAGAGTAATCACATAATTCTCGAACGGAGATACTTCCATCCTCATTTTGGTCCGCAACACCCCAAAGTCCTTGTACAATATAATAGGTAAATGCACCATTTTTTAAATTACACACGTGCACTCCTTTTTCATTCATCCGACAGCCGGTTAAGACCAAACAATGCGCTTTTTCGGGATCTTTAGCGAATCCATCGAGTGCATACAGCTCTTTTACTTCGCTTATTCGAAATGGTGTGAGAACTCCGCCACTATGGCATGCCTCTAAAATTGCCACGACTTTATGTGCTTTCACGTCCCCCATCCATGCATCAAGCTCATCATCAATTATGTTATCGTCAAAAGCAGTTAGTGACTCGTCCAAGCCATCTGCCTCGTCATCGCTATAATCAATTATGGAATGCCCATGGCCTGAGAAATAGAAGAGGCAGGTATCCTCTGCACTCGCTTTATTTGCCATCCACTGTATTGCATCACGGATGTTTGCCTTTGTTGCCGTTTCGTTAATTAAAAATCGGATATTGCTTGCATTCCAATTATCTGACGCTACAGTGAGCACATTGTACATACTCTCTGCATCCCGATACGCCGGTACATCATCCCCACATCCTACTATAACTGCCCAATATTCCTCTGCTGATAACGATGCATTTGCATTTGGTGCGTTATTCTCTGTAGCAACAGCGACACTACTTGCGATTATCATCAAGCCAATTAAAATCGCCAATAGTCTATAAACCGTTTTGTTTTTCATTTCTTGATAGCCCGGGACGGATTCGAACCGCCGTCACGAGGTCCAGGGCCTCGGATGATTGACCGCTACACTACCGGGCTATTTCCTACATATTGCTTATACCATTTTTATATATGAATCTCTTGACTAAAATAGATTTATCGAGTGTTTTTAGTCTCCCTTTTCAAACTCTTTGTAAATGCCTCTATCTCTGTAAGCATGGCCTTTCGATCTTCTAATTCAGGGCCTGACCGCTCCTCTATCATCTTTATGAATGCACTGCCCACTATCGCACCATCTGCAACTTCACAAACCGCTCTTACGTGTTCCGGCGTGGAGATACCGAATCCAACCGCCAGAGGTATTTGTGGCCTGTCACGTGCTAATTCCAGCTCCTTTATCCTGCCGATAAGTGGTCGTACTGCATCCGAAAGCCGCGCCCGCTCACCTGTTACGCCTAGTAACGACACTACATAAACAAAGCCCGATGCGAGCTCCAGAATCTTCGCCATTCTCTTATCCGTGGTCGTAGGTGCAATAATGAAGACCAAATCGGTTTCGTGCCTCGCACATGCTTTTAGCAGCGGTTTCGACTCTTCCACTGGCAAATCGGGAATTATTAACCCCGTTATCCCTGCGGATTCGCAATCGTGCACGAACTGTTCCAGCCCTCTTTGCAAGACCAGATTGTAATAAGTGAGGCAGACCTTTTCCACGCCTTTTATCCCCGCTGCAACATCAAAATATGTATCCGTATTCATCCCGGCACGCAAACTGCTTTCACTCGCTTGCTGGATTGTGACTCCGTCTGCTATGGGATCTGAGAAAGGCAACCCGAGCTCTAAAATGTCCACTCCGCCCTTGATCATCGCAAGAGCGATTTCCGATGTGTCTTCAGCACTGGGATGGCCGGCAGTTATAAAGCCTATAAATGCTTTCTCGTTCCTCTCCTTCAGCTCTTTGAATTTCTCTTCTAATGTCATATGTATCCCTCTTCCATCCTGTCTCCAAGCACCTGTGCCACAGTGTATATATCCTTATCCCCTCTTCCGGAAAGGTTAACCACAATTAAATGATCCTTTTGCTCTCCCGCTTTCTTTTTCGCTTCTTCTATCGCATAATGAATCGCATGGGCGGATTCGAGCGCGGGAATTATACCCTCCTTCGTGGACAGTATCTTGAAAGCGTTTAATGTTTCTTCATCTGTTGTTGAACCCATCTTCACCCGTCCCGACTCAGCCAAATGCGCCAGCTCAGGTCCTACACCGGGATAGTCAAGCCCTGGAGCAAAGCTGTATGATTGCTTTATCTGGCCATCTTCATCCTGTAATAATTTCGAATACATGCCATGCAAGACGCCTTCGGTGCCCGCACAAATAGAAGCGCCATGCTCGCCTGTTTCTAACCCCTTTCCCGCTGCTTCTACGCCTATTAGCTCTACCGCATCATCACCCAGGAACTCGTAAAAAATGCCCATTGCATTGCTTCCACCGCCGACACATGCTATTATCGTGTCTGGCAACCGGCCCTCGGCATCTAATATCTGCACTTTTGTCTCTTCGCCTATGACTCGCTGAAACTCGCGTACCATTAAAGGATAGGGGTGCATCCCCACCACGCTACCTATCAGGTAATAGGTATTCTCGACGTTAGTTACCCAATCGCGTATAGACTCGTTTATGGCATCCTTAAGCGTTTTAGAGCCGGAATCAACCGGGTTCACTTTCGCGCCTAATAGCTTCATCCGGAACACATTCAACTTCTGCCGCTCTATATCTTCCGTGCCCATGTATACCTCACATTCAAGCCCTAACACAGCCGCGGCCATCGCAGTTGCTACTCCGTGCTGACCTGCACCAGTCTCCGCAATTACCCGTCTCTTACCCATGTGTTTCGCTAGTAGACACTGACCCAGAGTGTTGTTTAGCTTATGTGCCCCACCGTGCACCAGGTCCTCCCGCTTTAGATAGATCTTCGCACCACTCATTTCTGATAGGTTCTTTGCGAAATAAAGCGCTGTTGGACGACCTGCATAAGTTCTCAGTAGCGAGTCCAACTCCGTTCTAAAACCTTTATCGTTAGAGCAGGTAATATATGCCGCTTCGAGTTCCTCTACCGTTGTCATCAACACCTCAGGTGCGAACTTACCACCGAATATCCCAAATTTCCCATGCTCATCTGGTTTGCTTAACATTGTCTACTTCTTCTTTTTGGATTCCCTCTTTACCAGTCATTGCCATTTTCTTTAATCATTACATTATTTATGTATGATTATTAATTTGTGTTTTTCATTCATATCTTTCATTTCCCCATTCTGTGCTAACCCTGTGTAATATGTGGTTCTATAATTTAAGGGGAATGGAATTATGAGCGTTGCCTATGACTTTCCATCAGATTTAGCCTCTTCTATGAATCGATTCACCTTCACCGCGTCCTTTATTCGCACTTCGCGCTCCACACCACTGGACACGTCTACTGCATAAGGTTTCACAAGCGCAATTGCATTTGCAACGTTATCGGGATTCAAACCACCGGCAAGTATTACTGGCTTCTTTACTCTTTCGACGATCTCTTTGCTTATGTTCCAATCGTGCTCTTTCCCGGTTCCTCCGATCGCACCGTCTGTCACAGTATCCAGCAACAGTGCATCCACAACGCTTTCATACGCTAAAGCGTTCTCCAAGCATTTTTCTTTTGTACCGCCCACACCCACTTTTTTTATTACTTTTACTTGGGCATTCAAGAACTCACGTAAATCCGCTATAAGCTCTACCGGCTCATCTCCGTGTAGTTGTATGCAATCCGCGCCAGTATCCACTATCCTATTTATTTTATCTTGCACTGATTCGATTGGGTCATTATCCAATGTAAGAACCACAACCTTTGATACAAATATCGGTACGGCATCGAATATTCGTGTCACCGCACCTAAATCTACATATCGCTTTGTATTAGCGACATAGATCACACCGATAGCGTCAGCACCTGCTTCTGCTGCTAATATCGCATCTTCGATATTCGTGTTGCCGCATATTTTTACTTTTGTTTTTGTTGCTGTTGTGTTACTGGTCATTTGCTTTTGGGCGATCTTCCTCCGTATATCTAATTGTAGCTATTTTTATATACTCTTATTTAATATTGTCTGGCATGTGTGTTCGGTTAAGTATTTATGTTGAGTTGTACTTAACCGAACACGTATGTAACGCTTTTAAAGCTTTTTGAAAGGAAGGGTTTTTATGTGCTTCAACTCTTATTCTTCTTACGGGAACGGCTAAAAGAAATGCGAATAGAAAGAGCACGAGGAACAAGGGATTTCATGCCCGCCGAAATGCAGAAAAGGCGAGTAATGGAAACGAAAATGCGTGATATAGCGGATAAATGGGGTTATGACGAGATACGGACACCATCCTTTGAGCGTGCAGAGCTATTCACACTCAAATCCGGCGAGGGTATCCTGAACGAGCTGTATGAATTCAAGGACAAGGGCGGGCGGCATTTAGCACTGAGACCGGAATTAACCGCACCTGTGACACGGATGTACGTTAACGAACTGAAGATGGCGCCGAAACCAATAAAAATCTACTACTTCGGTAATTGTTTCCGATATGAAGAGCCGCAAAAGGCACGGTACCGTGAGTTCTGGCAGTTTGGTACTGAAATTATAGGCTCCGACAGGCCGGAATCGCAGGCGGAAATAATCGCACTCGCGTATTTTATCGCGAACTCATTAGGAATAAAAGCAGAGCTTCATGTGGGTCATGTAGGTCTTATAAGAGATGTATTACAAACTGCAAATGTGGTAGGGGACAGTATAAACCAGGTGATGCGATTGATAGACAAAGGAGAACGAGAATCCGTAATCGCGTTGTTGAGCGAGATAGGAACGAGGACTGAATTAATTGACGATTTGATCTATCTGATAGACCTAAGCGGTAAAGAAACCTTACGGGAAGCACGAGCTCGTAATATAATCGCTTCTGATAGCGCCGCATTGACTGAATTGGAGCAGTTGCTGGAACTCCTTGAATATTACAACGTTGACTATACATTAAACCTGGGAATAGCACGAGGTTTGGATTATTACACGGGTATGGTATTTGAGATGTACGAAGCAGGAGGCAAGTTAGGGGCTCAGAATCAGATATGTGGCGGTGGCTCGTATCGGCTGGCCGCTTTGTTCGGTGGTGATGACACGCCTTCTACCGGCTTTGCCTTTGGCTTTGACCGACTGGCAGAGCTATATTCTCCGGAAGCAGAAGATTTGAAGAGTATCAAGGTGGTGGTGGTGCCGATAAGAGCGAAAGAGGGAGATCCAAAAGTGACGAAAGAGGCGATAACAATAGCAACTACGCTGAGGGAATTCTTCCACACATATATGGATGTGATGGGTAGAAGTATAAGCGCGCAGTTGTCTTATGCCAATTCCATCCCGGCCTCATTTGCCGTGCTCGTGGGTAAAAAGGAAGTGGAAGAAGGTAAAGTAACATTAAGAAATCTTGAGTCAGGGGAGCAGGAGAAACTGGGCATGGACGAATGTGTGGAACGGATAAAGAAAGGCGTGTTTTGACTGTGAGAAATAAATTAGGATACAATTAAATACGACCCAATTAAAATTATAACGGCAGCAATGCCTTTGATGATCATTCCTTTTCGTTCCAAACTCTCATTTAGCAATTTAGGATAAAAAACAGTGAGCATTATGGCAAAGAGGAACACAAAAAATGGCTGCGCTGATGGTATCGCACTCACCAGAGCGACGTAGGTCCTGGAGACCGCATCGAAGTATAAAACATAACCTATGCAAACGATAGAACAGTTAATAAGGCAAAGCGCGTATATACTCAAAGGGACCGGTTTTATATCTGCAATGAACTTTCTCCTGATTGCAGGAGAGAATAGTAGTAGGGGTCTTACAATAAGCTCACCAAGCATGAAGCAGAATAGAAATGTCCAGAAATCTATATACGAGAACATGTATTTCGCAATGACATCTTTGCCCGCCAGGATCAAATCTAGCGCTAGTATCAGTAGCAATGCGGGCGATAGCGCCATGTATTTGAGTTCAGATCTCCTAAAAGAGACTAAGATCCCACTGAAGATTAGGAGTCCAAAGCCAAGATACTCGTTCTGTGATAACCGCTCGCCAAGGAATATTGATGAAAAAAGGAGTACGAAAAGAGGAGTTAAGTAGAATAAAGGTGTTACTCGCGAAACCTCCTCTATCAGAAGCGCTTTGTTGTATAGCACGAACATCAATCCAAGAATCATCCCGATTACGAGACTAACGAGATAAAACGCGAGATAATCGTGGAACGAAGCGAAAGTAAAAAGGACTAAAACGGGTACTATTAGCGGAATTGTCATGAATATCTGGTAGGAGAAAGCATCTTTGATATAGTGCGTCAGAATGAACTTGTCCACTATCACTGCTACCGCCCAAAGGATAGAAGCCAAAAGCGCGAGAATGAACCACCAGTACATATGTATATTTAAGTGCTGCGATAAGAAGAACAAAAGTTCAAAGAAGTCAGAAATATAGACTCATGTAAGCAATAAAGATATATTACCGAAAATTTAATTTATAAAAGTTGAAAATGGAAACAAATACAAAAAAATATGGAATGATGGCACTCTTAGGGTGCTAATAATAGGAATTGTATTGATAAGCGGATGCGTGGAGGACACAGAAAAAGAATATGCAACTGTGCAACCAGCCGAAGAACATGCAACTGTGCAACGAGCCGAAGAACCTGCTGGAGAACCCAGTGTTGTACCAAGTGACTGGTGTCCTGAAGGAACTGTCAACCCAATTGAAAAATCAAAAATAACAGGGATTGAAAAACATACAATTAATGGGAAAACCGTGAATTTGTGTTGTAAGGAAATGAGTCTAGATGGTGAGAAGGTGATGAAGACATGCAGTAGCAAAGACGCTATGTATGTTGTTACATTCATGTACGATGGAACAGGAAAAATGTATAAATCTAAGGAAATATATCCCGAAGGCGATAAAGTATGCAGTAGGCTATTTAGCCCTGACGGAACTGTAATAATGGAGAGGTGCGTAAAGAGGGAATAAAGAGGGAAGAAACATGAAACTAAAAATTTAATTTATAAAAAGATATAAAGTGACAGCAATAAAGGCTGTTGTAAAAGATGGCGTGATAAAGCCGTTAGAAGCCATATACCTGCCAGAAGGCGAGGAGATTGTCATTTATATCTCGGACGAGAAAGCAGAAGAATATTCAGATCGGACTGACGGAGAATGGCAAAGATTTAGCTTTCATAGTTTTATGAAGACCGAAGACGATGAAGATTAAAATAGTTACATGGAATATGGCTTATTGGTCACATAAAAATCTTCTTAGCGAAGTATGGGATTATTTTTTTATAAGCAAAAAATCATCTAAAAAATTACTAAACTGTGAAATCATAGATAACGACAAAAATAGAAAGTATAGTGACCATAATCCAGTGATTATAACATTAGAAATATAAATTCAAGAAAATCATTAAGAGAGCCTTGATGGAGGACAGGGCACTAAGAGCCACAATAGGACTATCCGCATCCGAGTTCGGGTAGCGCATGCTATCGGCGGAATTAAGCGAATGCAAATAACAACTGACAAGTTTCGCAACAAGTCTAGTATACACGATGAAAAATGAGCGATAAAACACGAATAAATGAAAAAGCCCATCAACTCATCAGTCTGACTACAGAGTTCTGTGAACAACATCTCGATGATGAATACGAGCAACTATGCGAGAAACTAATACGAAAAAGGTCTCGTAAACGAAATGTTCCCTATCTCTCCGGGGGGATAGAAGTTTGGGCTGCTGGTGTCATTTATGCATTGGGCCAGATTAATTTCCTATTTGACCGAAGCTTTGAACCTTATGCAACCCCTGATGATATTTGTGATTATTTTGGAACGAATAAAAGTACCACCTCCCAAAAAGCGAAATTCATTCGAGATATGTTCAAAATGAGATACAGGAATGATGAATTCTCAACTGAACGGAATAAAAAGGATATGCCATTCGGCAAATCGATGATGATAAATGGTCTAATCGTACCCATTGATCTTCTTGAATCCAAATCTCAAGAAGAAGAAGACGAAGAAGATAATACGATGCATGATAAAAAACAGACAGCACTGGACAGCTTCATATAACACTGTGTATGCGGCTCGCTTTGCTCACTCAAATTGCGGAGCAACTTCACAAACACCGAAAACGTCAAGTTGTGTAAAAAGTCAGGTTTGTATGAACTCAGGTCCATGATAACAATTAAGCCAGAGTTATAGGTCCACCCTACGCATGCTTTTCTTTGCCACAATAACCATTAAAAATAAAAAGGTCGAATATTATATTAACCAATCTTTTAAATCATAAAAAAGGAGGGATAAAATATGGAACTAAAAAAACTTGTGCCAAATTTTGCGGTTCGGGACATCGAGAAAACAGTTGCGTTTTATCGCGATGTGCTTGGGTTTAAACTGGAAATGGCAGTACCGGAAGATAAAAGTGGCGTTGAGCAGGAACTGGGAGAGAAAAAGAAGTATATCTACGCCATGATGAGTCGTGATGGTGTAGGAGTGATGAGCGATATTGAAGAGGATAGGAATCTGGTTGCATACTGTGGTCT
>QBUN01000420.1 GCA_013180565.1 Candidatus Methanophaga sp. GoMg3.2
ACTCGTCTTCTGCCCTTCTTCTGTCCACATCTTCCAATTTAGTTTCGTTTATGAATCGGTCAAGCACGTCCGCCTTAACACGGACAAAATAGCGCCATACGTCCGGTGGTTTCGTCTCTAAACCTTCTATTGCATGGTAATCAGAAACGGTTGGTATCCTTTCGGACTTATCAAGGTCCATTAAAGGCGTTATGAACTCCTCTTCTATCTCTTTACGGGCTTCCTGATCGAGTAGTGCAATTTGTAGCAGATAATCGTTTTTTAGTAGTGACTCGGAAACGCCGAGGTCTTCGTAGGAGAGCCCCACCGCGGCGATACCACCGCCCTTTCCGTTTCCTCTGTTATGCATCTGAATAGCAGGTTCAAATATGTGCTTACCTCTAACCGGAATCGTAGATGCGAAACCTACGACTCCACATCCACCTTCATCTTCGGATTTGTGTATCTTCATAGCTTCGTTTCCTCATCATTTTCTTGTGTAATCTCGTGGTTTTCAATCAAACAATCATACCGCCCAACCAACTCCTTTATACTCCTCATCCCAAACCTTTTAAGCACATCCACTATCTCGCTTCTCCACGCAGCATACAAATTAATCAGACGTTGAGCACCCCATTCTACATTAACTGCCTCAGAAAGTTCCGGGTCCGTGGTTGCAATCCCCCTTGGACATCCCCTACCGGATTCACAATTACCGCACCGTACACAACCCAGTGCCACGAGTTCGGCAGTGCCGATAACAACACCATCAGCACCCAGCGCAATCGCCTTTAGCGCATCATGAGCGGTTCTTATACCACCACTTGCAATAATCGTCATCGTATCCCGTAGCCCCTCCCTTTTAAGGAACTCATGCACTTTCGGTATTGCATATTCGATAGGCATCGCGATATTCTTCTTCGCAATGTCGGGTGCCGCGCCCGTGCCGCCATAGCTGCCATCCAGGTGGATAATATTTGCACCTGCGTAATAGCTGCCCACTGCTACCATATCAACATCCGTGGGCGTAGCAACTTTTACAGAGACAATAGCATTGGGATTTAGCTCTTTTATCCAATCCAGATGTTTTTTATGGTCTTCCACCGAATATACACTATGAAAAGGAAATGGCGAGAAGAGGCTGCTACCTTCTACCGCTTCTCGCATACGCGCAACTGCGGGTGTTACTTTATCGCCCAGCAAATGCCCCCCAAGACCAGGTTTTGCACCCTGCGCATACTTGAATTCAACAATCTTTACACGTTGAATGGTATCTTCCGTCACACCAAATAACCCAGTTGCAATCTGCGTAATCACGTTATCATCGTATTCCTTTAATGCTTCCGGGTAACCACCCTCACCCGTGCATGTAAATGTGCTCCATGCTCTTGCCGCTTTTGCTTTTGCAAGCATTACTGAAAGACTGATAGAGCCAAAAGACATCCCGCCACCATAGAACGGCACCTTAATACTGATTTTCTTGCCTTCCCTCTTATTCAGGTCTATCTCAGTGCTTATGCCTGCATCATCAGAAGAGCGAGCGGAGGCGAGAGAAGGGAAATTGAATGAAATACGGTCGAACCCACCGCCTGAGTTTCCTATTTCATATCTTTGCCCTTTAAGTGGTATCCCCGTCTCTGCCTGCTTCCATGTTCCAATTATAAGGTCTCGAGTCCAGCGATAATCGCCTATAGTACGGTATTCAGAACTAACACCTAAAGAAAGCGCTCCTCGTGGGCAGTGATTAACGCAATAAAACGGTTTTTCTTCACATGAAGTGCCTATACAGCGGTAACTCAACGGCTTTGAAACCCTATTATAACCCGTTTTACGTTCATGGACTCCGAACGGACATAGCTTAGCACAGGTGCCGCAGTTTATGCATTTAGAAAGGTCCCTTTGTACTTCTATCTCACTTATCTCGTTCGGAAATCTTGAGGGTGCTATTTTAATCGTGGGTCTTATCATCGTACAATACCTCCATAATTGCTATCGCAGGACTTATAATGATTTAGGATTTTACGCCTCCTTCCATCGCAAAAACAGTATCAAACGTATCTTTCTCTATATCCTCAAAGAATATCGCCCTTCCTACTTCACCACGGAGCCTCCTTACTTCTCGTAACCCCATAGCGCCCAGAATTTCAAGAAGCTGGTTCCTCCATGCACCAATAAGATTTATTATGCGCTGCGCACCCCATTCAGGATTTACGTCTTTTAACTCTACGGGACACGCTAAATCCTCTTGGCAGTCTTTACAATATCTGCATTCAAGCGCGAAAAGAAGCGGCAGGTCTATAGCTATCAGGTCGGCACCACAGATTATTGCTTTAGCTACGTGTTCTGCCATTGCGATACCGCCACTTACAATGAGCGTAACATCATCCCGGATCTTGAGGTCTACCAGATGTCTGTGAACTTCCAGGGTCATATCCTTTATCGAAGTATTTTTGGTCACACTTTTTTTGCCCGTTTGATTAAACGCCTTTCCATTAAGGTCTGCATAAAGATGAATGACTTCTATGCCAGCATAAGTCAATTCTTCTACTATTTGCTCTACATTATCGCCAAAAGGAACACTTACAGAGATAATAGTCCCAGGATTTAGATTTTTTGCCTCGTTTACCACAGTCATAACGTCTTCTTCATATTCCAATTCCACCATTTTAGATGCCTTAATCCAATCTACGTCAAAGCTATGTAGTCTGGGCTGTGAGATGTAAGGTATAAGATGTGACCTTTCGCCTTTTGCCATTCGCCCTTCTCCCCCATCCTTTCTCCCCTCTCCCTTAGACCCGCCACCAGCGTTTACAATCATAAAAGTACTCAGATAAGAAGCAGCATTTGCTATTGCTTCATATACGTTCTCATCAAACTTTAGGAAAGTTTGATCAAAATGCTTCGCGGCCCCAAATGGGAGCATATCAAAGATTATCGGTAATGGTACGTTTAATGTAGATGGAATAGGCGATACGATTTCTCCTTGACTATCAAATTTGATTGCAGGTAGCTTTTTCCCGATTTCAACTACCGTACTGATATACTCTCTACCATGAATCCCATCCCTCGTTGGTCTTACGATCTCCGACATATCTGTCCACATCGAATCGAACCCTTCTCCTGAAAAAGGACCACGGTATCCCGCACCAGAGACGGGAATCTTACCGGTCTCTGCTTGATACCAGTTCGTACTGATTATCTCGGGAGTCCAGTAAGAATCGCCAAGCTTGTGATATTCCTTATTCTCACGAATGGTCAAAGCATCTCTCGGGCACTCCTGGATACAGGAGAAGCAACCTTTGCAGCGATACGCAACAGGCTCTGCCATACATCGCAGGTCCTCTTCCTGTCTTTTGTGGACTTCGTAGACGCAGACTATTGCACACCTTCCGCAATTTATGCAATCCTCGCCCCGCCGCTCTATCTCAAACTTACCAATTGGTATATGCCGCGGCGGTGTCGGTGTAACTTCGATACTATATTTTTTGGGCATGTTAACCTCCGTAAAAGCTCAAAAAGTCAGTGTTAACGGTTTCTTTGGTAAAGCTTTCTTTTTGAAAGAAAGGTTTATATACAAACCTCCAGTAATCTTCACTTGATTCCATTGTCGAGACGAAATCCCTTATTGCTTCTTCCGGCGCGCCAAATTTAGCTTCAAGCATCGTCTCCAGTTCGGTCCATGCCGCAACAAGGTCTAAATCATTCTGACAGACCGCTCTACACATCTCGCAATGAGTGCATAAAAAGATATTGTCAGAATCGGTCTTCGATACCGCTTCTCCTGCGAGCAGTTTTTTTGCAAGATACAGCTTGTTCTTGGGTAGCACTGATTCCTCGTTGGTAACAAGATATGCAGGGCAGACAGCGGCACAGCTTCCGCATTTGATACATGAATATACTATCTTCTCAAGTACTGATTCCTCTTTAAGACCTCCTTTTGACGATGCGCGTTTACCAAGAATCGGTGTAACTGTAGCTGAAATACGTATTAGTGGTCCGAAGATGCGTGGTTTAAACATTATTCCAGGTATATTCGCCATTTTCGTCTTCACCGCGAAGAATTTGTTCGGGTTGAGAATGTTATTCGGGTCAACCTCTTTCTTATACGCCCGATAGAGTTCAAGCGTCTTCGTATCATATTTATCATTTATAAAGGGCGTATTCCAGATGCCGATACCGTATGGAACACCGCCAAACTTTAGCCCGAGTCTCGTAAGCACAGGGATAAGTGATATGTGGGTAAGGTATGTCTTTGGCTCTCTTACGTCAGACATGTATGTCAACATCAGTAGTGCACGGTCTTTTCCCACAATATGCGATTCTACTTCTACATACACACCACATCGGTTTAAAATTATTTTTGCCTCTTTGAGATACAAAACAGCATTTTCTAGGGAGATAACCATTTCACATGCCAACGGGGTTGGCATATCGCATCTTTTCTTCATCGGGAATAGCCGTTCGTGCCAGAGGTAATTTGAGAGATAATCGTCTGCAAGAATACCTCGGCCTTCTGCGAACTTCCGAAATTTCGTAGCCTCTTCCTCTTCTTCAAACTCCAATAATATCGCATCTTTCAGCATGAACAAATGCTCACCCAGAAAGGTGTTTGCCTCTTCAAGATGTGAAGCATCCATATATTTTATGTGGTTGGGTTTGAGTTCCGCGTTTATTAGCTCCGTTATGAACACAAAAGCATCTTCGGCACTTTCTAGGTAGATCAGATGCGGTAGTGATTTTTCCGGCTTCTTCCTCAGTTTCAAGATAGCACTCAGAACTATGCCAAACTGCCCTTCTGTACCGAAAAAAAGTGTGAACTCCTCGTCCTTTGAATTGATGGATTTCACTTCGCCCGAAGGAAACATCACTTCGATTAACTCTATCTGATCTTTGAGATGCCCGAACCGATAGCTACCGATGCCGTAGCCGCCCGTAGCAATCCAGCCACCAACAGAGGAAAAGAAGCTGGAGGGGTACGCTCTGAGTGCTAGAGTCTCAGGGCGCAAAAAATCCTCGATGTCCGACCACCGGACACCTGTTTGGACTTTTACTGTCTCCTGTTCCCTATTCAGCTCAACAATCTTATTCATGGATGACAAGTCAAGAACGATGCCTTTTACCGTAGGAACCACGCCACCAAGCCCTGAGGAAGCAGACCCCCGGGGGAATAAAGCTATTTTCTCAGCGTTTGCGAATCGAACGATTTTTTTGAGTGATTCAACGCTTTTAGGCATGATTACAAGTTCTGGTGTGGTGTCAAAGAGTCGCTTTGCGAATGGTACTTCACCAATGTCCATGCTGTACAGCTCACGCTCGAAATCACCGTCTATCACCCTCGCTTCATCTCCGACTAGTTCTTCTATCTTTGTTTTTACTGTTTCGGTCATGCTCGCCCCTAAGATTTAAAAAATAGCTTCTTTGATCCGACTCACAGCACCCCTAAATACGCCTTCAACTCCCATTCCGTGACGTTCACGCGATAATTGTCCCATTCTACCTTCTTTGATGTGATGAAGTTGTTGAAGACATGGTCACCTAAAGCTTCTCGCACCAATTCGCTCTCCTCTGTAAGTCCAATTGCCTCGATTAAACTACCGGGCAGCGATGTTATTCCTTCCTTTGCCTTTTCCTCTGCATTCAGCAGGTAAACGTCCTTTTCTGTTGGTAGTCTCAATTCATACTTGTTCTTTATTCCCGCTAAACCGGCCGCAAGCATCACGGAAAATGTTAAGTACGGGTTGCATGCCGGATCGGCACTGCGGAATTCCACTCTTGTCGCAGTCTCTTTACCTGGCTTATACATCGGCACCCTTACTAGCGTAGAGCGGTTGCGGCGTGCCCAAGAGATGTAAACAGGTGCTTCATATCCGGGAACCAGGCGCTTATATGAGTTTACCCATTGATTGGCAACCGAAGTTATCTCTGGTGCGTGTCTTAGCAATCCCGCGATATAACCCTTACCCTCCTCGGATAGATGGTATTCGTCATTCGGGTCGAAGAACGCATTCCTATCCCCTTTGAATAACGATTGATGCACGTGCATGCCTGAGCCATTCACCCCGAAGATGGGTTTTGGCATGAACGTGGCATAAAACCCATATCGCTGCGCAATTTCCTTTACTACAATCCGATATGTCATCACCTGATCTGCCATCGTAAGCGCATCTTTATAACGAAGGTCTATCTCGTGCTGTGAAGGTGCAACTTCATGATGGCTGTACTCCACATCTATCCCCATTTCCTCCAGTGTTAAGATTGTATCCCTTCGTAAGTCGCTTCCCGCATCCAGTGTCGTCAGGTCAAAGTATCCACCTTCATCCAGCACTTCGGTCGTCTTATCGTCCCGGAAGTAGAAATACTCCAGTTCCGGACCGACATAGAATGTGTAACCCTTCTCTTCCAACTGCTCCAGATTCCTTTTCAGTACGTACCTCGGGTCGCCCTCGTAAGGACTCCCGTCTGGCTGTTGAATGTCACAGAACATCCTAGCAACTGCATGCTCCTTTGGCCGCCACGGCACAATCCTGAATGTAGCGGGGTCGGGTTTCGCGATCATATCGCTCTCGTCAATCCTTGCAAATCCCTTTATCGAGGAACCGTCAAAACCCATGCCCTCGTCAAAAGCACCTTCCAGCTCTTTTGGCGTGATTGCAAAGCTCTTCAACTGCCCCAGGATGTCCGTGAACCACAGTCGCACGAACTTTATCCCTTGCTTTTCTACTACGCCTAATACATCCTCTTTCGTCTTTGTCGCTTTTTCCATTTTCTATTCACCTTAAGATATTCATACTCGCTAACCCTTTCTAAAAGTATTTGAGAACTTTTGAGAACTTTTCATAAATGTTATGAAAAACGAAATGAGCGGATATAACCAAAAAAGAATAGATATTTGGCACTCTCCAAAATGCAACTACACAACCCTTTTTGTAGAATGACAAGTTTTTCCGGGCTGTAAGCGTAAGAGTAGCAGAAAAAGTAAAGACTATATGAGTTTATAAAAATGAAACTACCGGAAAGGGTCACAATTGTTCTGGATGAAGAGACTGCTGAGCTATTCAAAGAGGCGAAGAAGGAGTTACGAGTGTCACAAAGCGAGTTAATGCGAGAAGCGTTAAAATTCTACTGCAAATATAAAACGCTCTTTGAGACGATTGATGAAGCTCTGGTGCGCACATATATCGAGATGCTTTCATCTGGCGAACATATCATAGTAGATATAGACCACTGGCTCTTATTTCTGAACTTTATTGACTCACATCAGGATAAGGAGAAATTCTGGGCTTTGCATCGCGAGGTTTGCCAGGCGCATGCAGAGCAGTTCAAATACAGACAATATCATGTAGAATACATACTAAAACGACTCGAAGCTTGCAATCTCTTCACATTAAGGAAAGATTCAGAAAATTCGTTCACTTTGGTTCTAGGCTCGGATATAGCCAGGCAATTTATAAAAACCGAGCTTGAAGAGATATTCGGGGGAATGGGCTTCAAAGTGGATATAAAAGAAGATTTGGCAAAGCTAAGGGTGAGAGTCACAAAAGATTTAAATCGCTGAGTTCAGTAACAAAACCTTTACGTGTTGGTTATCTACTATTTCGTATTATGCATCATCCCACAGCCTCCAGAAAGCGGAGAAACGCTTTTTCGTTTCCCAAAGCGTGAAGGTGCGTGTAAGAAGCGAGAGCTTTTTCTCGGACGATTCCGTCCTTCTTGTTCGCTATTCCAACACCTTTTAGAAGCGCATATGCGAATTCCGCCTTAACTCGAACTGCGGAGTAATGGAACTCATGCCCCCGGAATCGTTCTCCTTTTCGGAATAGCAGGCAGTCCCTTACTGAGTCCGCTTCGACATAGCCCACAGCCTGAAGCCGCTTTGTGAGCTTTGCGGAACCTTTGAATACACCGAGCATGTCTCTACCTTCGAGTTGTTCAAGACAGTAAAGCAAGCCGCCGCATTCTGCATAGAACGGCGACCCACGCTGAATCGTAACCGAAAGCGCCTCCCGTAAAGATGCGTTTTCCGCGAGCTGTTCTGAATAAAGCTCCGGGTAGCCGCCACCGAGGTAATAAGCATCAGCATCGGGTAAAGAGTCCCGAAGCGGCGAGAAAGGTACAATTTCTGCTCCGAACTCACGTAATACCTCTAAGTTCTCGGGATAATAGAAACAGAACGCCTCGTCCATCGCTACACCCACCTTGACGCCATCAACCACCCGTAATCGTGATTTATGCTCTGCATCAGGAATCTCAAGCTCTGTCGCTTCAAGCAAACTATCCATGTCTATATTCGCCTCTACAAGCTTTGAAAAGCCGTTCAGGAGTGTGCAGTCAATTTCATGCGACATATAAAGTCCCAAGTGTCTTTCCGGGATTTGCATGGATTCATCCCGTGGTATAGCTCCGAACATATGCGTAATTCCTCTTAAAGCATCTTCTAGTAGTTCCTTATGTCGGGTGCTACCTACTCGGTTCAAGATAACACCTGCAAGATTAAGCGAGGGGTCAAAGGTCTTGTACCCATGAACAAGAGCAGCAACGCTACCGGCTAGCTTAGAAGCGTCAACAACAAGGACTACTGGGATGTCCAGAAGTTTTGCAAGATGTGATGTGCTCCCCGGTCCTCCTGCGGAAGAGCCGTCAAAAAGACCCATAACGCCCTCCACCACGTTCACTTCTGATGCGTTCTTCCTGAATGAATGAACGACTGCGGAATTGGGCATCATGAAAGTGTCGAGGTTTCGTGACGCTTTCCCGGCAGCGAGAGTGTGCAAGCTCGTGTCTATGAAGTCCGGACCTACCTTGAACGGCTGGACATCGAATCCGTGACGACAGAAAGCGGAGATAAGCCCAAGGGTGACCGAAGTCTTGCCTACTCCACTGTGCGTTCCCGCAACTGCGAATGCTGAACTCATTGCTTGGTCCTAAATTTCACAATAACTGTTTAGTAGTAAAGAATAAAAGGTACTGCAATAAAATAAAAAGAGAGGAAAAGCTCACGGATAGTCTCTACTCCTCTCACCAGTCCTAACTCTTATCGCCTCTTCTACGGGCAGCACGAATATCTTACCATCGCCAAATTTACCCGTTCTCGCTGCGTCTGCTATCGCGTTGATTACAGCATCTGCAATCTCGTCCATCACGACCATCTCGATTTTTATCTTCGGTAGGGTATCAACTTCCATGCTTCGCCCCCGGAACTGTAACGTGATGCCTTTCTGCTCGCCTCTTCCCTTCACTTCTGTTATGGTCATGGCAACGCAACCCTTCTGTTCAAGGACGTTCTTAACCCGATCGAGCATTTCTGGGCGGATTATCGCTTCTATTTTCTTCATCATTAATAGTACCCCCCCTTTATCTCATGCATACGCTTCTTCTCCATGCTGTGATATGTCCAAGCCCACATATTCTTCCTCTTCTGTTACACGTAAGCCGATGGTAGCATCAACGAGTTTTGCAAGTATGAGCGTGATTGTGAAAGCGTAGGCTATTGCCGCTCCAGCACCTATTATTTGTGCTATGAATTGACCGACGTTTCCGTAGATCAAACCAGTGTAGCCACCTACCGCTGCGGTTGCGAATATGCCCGTAGCGAGCGCACCCCATAGCCCACCGACTCCGTGTATTGCCCACGCATCGAGGCTCTCATCAAAGTTCTTCTTTATTCTGAAGAGCATTGCCTTGTAGCAGATCACTCCCGCCACAGCACCTATTACTAATGCGGACATTGGACCCACGAATCCCGCAGCCGGTGTTATCGCAACCAACCCTGCTACAGCACCACTTGCCATACCCAAAGAGCTTTGCTGACCGTGGTTCCAGCTTGCTGCCATCCAGCCGATAGCACCAGCCGCTGCGGATGTGTTCGTCACCACGAAAGCATTGGCTGCGAGTCCGTTAGCCGCTAAAGCACTTCCGCCGTTGAAGCCGAACCAGCCGAACCAGAGCAAAGCCACACCGAGCAGAGTCATCGGTATATTGTGAGGTCCCATCTGCTGCTCTCCGAATCCACGCCTCTTCCCTATGACAAGCACCACAGCTAAAGCCGAGAATCCCGAACATATGTGTACCACTGTTCCACCAGCGAAATCCAGTGCACCGAGCTGCGCAAGCCAGCCTCCGCCCCAGACCCAGTGAGCAATCGGGTCATAAACGAGTGTTGTCCACAACAAGCCGAAAACGATGAAACCACTTATCTTCACCCGTTCTGCCATCGCACTGGTCAGTATTGCAAGTGTAATAACAGCAAATGCGAGCTGGAATGCCATGAATGCTAATTCCGGTATTGTCAAATCACCGCAGCCCATGCCCACTCCGTTCAGTCCGAGGAAACCCAAATTACCTATGAATCCAGCTATGTCCGAGCTGAATGCTAAGCTGTAGCCCACGAGCACCCACTGTACACTGACCAGTACAAGCGCTACAAATGCGAGTGCAATCATAGAAACAACGTTCTTACCTCGTACCATCCCGGCGTAGAACAGCCCTACACCTGGTGTCATCAATACCACAAGGGCTGTTGAGACAAGTATCCATGCTGTATCTCCACTATCCAACATTTTTGTCTTGTATCACCGATAGCACATTCTCTTGGACCTCTTTTAAGAGTATTTGAGAAAATCGCATAAATGTTCACAAAAGTTATGAAAAACCTTTCTTTTAAAAAGAAAGCTTTACCAAAGAAACGATTAAAAAATAAAAAATGAGGGAGGGAAAACCCCTCACAAAGCTGCTTCGCCAGTCTCCCCTGTTCTAACTCGTATCACCTCCTCGACCGGCAGCACGAATATCTTGCCATCACCGATATTACCGGTGTATGCGGTTTCACGTATGATTTTCACTGCCTTCGCCGCATCCTCGTCTCGCACGACCAGCTCTATCTTTGTCTTTGGAACAAATTCCCTCACGTATTCGTCACCGCGCCACATGAGCTTTGCACCTTTTTGTCTGCCTCGTCCTCGTATCTCGGAAACACTCATGCTCACTATATTCTCTGCCTCTAACGCATTCTTCACATCGTCCAGCATCTCGAGTCTTATGAACGCCTCTATTTTCTTCATCCGCCTTTACCTCCTCTTTCCTGCTCGTTTTCTCCTATCTTATTACTCATACGTATTACTTTCGTCGGTCGTGCTGGTTCCGTATAGACAAAGTCAGGGTACGTGACTATGCCGTGCTCGCTGATGTCAAGACCTGCAAGTTCCTCTTCCGGCGATACTCTTATGCCGATTGTCCGCTTGAGTACGTAGAATAGCAGGAAGCCCGTGCCGAAAGCCCATGCGAAGTTCACGAATACACTTATGAACTGACATCCAAAGAACCCTGCATTTCCGTAGAACAGTCCGCTAACAAATGGCTCAGCAGTGGTGTAATTGCCGTATGTACCATCTGCGAACAAGCCAAGCGCGATCAGTCCCCAAGTTCCGTTGAAGCCGTGCACCGGTATAGCGCCAACGACATCATCCACACCTTTTCGCTCAATGAACCAGAAGCCGTAGCAAACGATAAAGCCTGCCACTATTCCTATAACCACAGAAGCCCACGGAGCCACCCAAGCACAAGCTGCTGTTATCGCAACCAGACCAGCAACTGCGCCGTTAACGGTCATCACCACATCTGCTTTACCGAACTTTTTCCAGGTGATGAACATCGCGGTCATTGCAGATGCAGCCGCAGCTAAGGTCGTGTTCACTGCTATCACAGATATTCGCAGTTCGTGTGCCGAAAGCGTGCTGCCCGGATTGAAGCCGAACCAGCCGAACCACAGGATGAACGCACCAAGCACTGCAAGCGAGATACTGTGCCCCGGTATTGGTATTGGCTTTCCTTCTTTAGTGTACCTGCCTATTCGCGGTCCCAACAATAAACATCCCGCGAGTGCGACATATCCGCCGACTGCGTGAACAACACCCGAACCTGCGAAGTCGAGTGCACCGTATCCGCCGCCGAGATTTGTCATGAAGTCCGCCGAACTCAGCCAGCCACCGCCCCAGAGCCAATGCCCGTAGATGGGGTATATAAAAGCACAAATGACCACGCTATAGAGGACATAAGTGCTGAACTTCGGTCGCTCCGCTATCGCACCGCTTACGATTGTCGCTGCTGTTGCACAGAAAACCATCATGAAGAACCAGGTTAGAGCTGTGCCGACATCGTATGCGTCGCCTGCTAAGAAGAAACCATCCGTTCCGAAGAGCATATACGCGGAAGTGCCCATCATCAACGCAAAGCCAACGACAAAGAATGCGAGTGAACCCATAGAGAAGTCCACTAAATTCTTCATCAGCACGTTGGTAGTGTTCTTAGCCCTTGAAACGCCCGCTTCAAGCATTGCAAATCCCGGCTGCATGAACATCACCAGAAAACCGCAGATTAGAATCCAAACATAATCCACAGGTGCACCTGGATCCTCTTCAAGCGTAGTTGCCCCTGTTGGGTCTCCAGCCATTACTGCAGGTATTAGTGCTATTATCATGCTCAACATCATGAGCACCATAGCAAACCGTCTCACCGATATTTCTCTTTTTCCTATTTCCATTTTTTTCCTCCTGCTCACACATTGCTTAAAGACCCCTATTAGACTATTTGAGAATTCTGCATAAAAATTCATAAAAAGTATGAAAAAGGTTAAGTAAAAAATAGAAATAGAATGGAATACTGTTGCGGAACGTTAGTATATGGGAGTTCTATTCACATGATAATGTGCAATTACCTTCTGATATAAACGCATCAATTCATCTTCTGAGAGTGTCTTCTTTGTATTCTCTGCCGCTATGCGAACCATTCCGAGAATGGCATCAGACTCCTCTTTGGTAAGGTTAATACCGCGTTTCTCAAACACATATCGTATTGCATGTGAACCCGAATGCTTACCTATTACAATCGCCCGCTCAAGTCCAACCTCGCCAGGGGCAAACGGTTCGTATGTCAAAGGATTTTTTAGGATGCCATCTACATGAACGCCGGATTCATGCGCAAATATAGCGCCACCCACAATTGGTTTCGAGACGGGAATAGCACGCAAGGCTGCTTTCGCTACGTATTCCGACAGCTCATGAAACCGTGCGGTATCAAAGCCGAGGTCAGTGCCCACGATATGTTTGAGTGCCATAACCACTTCCTCAAGTGCTGCGTTTCCCGCTCTTTCTCCGAGTCCATTGACCGTAACACTGGCATATCTTGCGCCTGCTCTGACTGCCGCCAGGGTATTTGCCGTTGCCATTCCAAAATCGTTGTGACAGTGTATCTCTATGTCCATATCTATTTCCGTCCTCAATTTATTTATGACTTGTGATGTTTGAAATGGGTCAAGAATACCAACTGTATCGTCAAATCTCAGCCGGTCTGCGCCACAATCTCGAATAGTCCTGGCAAATTGCATAATAAAATCTTCTGCGCTTCTTGAGGCATCCACAGCACCAACACATACATAAAGCCCCTCCTCTTTGGCATATTCAATAACCTTTTTAGTCTCTTCAAGCACCCAGTCTCTACCCTTATTGAGAATATATTTCAGGTGAATATCAGAAACGGGTACGGCGATAGAAACCCTTTTAACACCACATGCCAGAGACGCTTTAATATCCGTAATTGCTACGCGATTCCATGTCGATATCTCGGCCTTAAGCCCGAGCCCGATAATAGCTTTTATCGTCTCTTGCTCGCCCTCACCCATAGCAGGACTACCTGCTTCTATCTCTTGAACTCCAATTGCATCGAGCATTTGAGCAATATGCAACTTCTCTTCTCGATTGAAGGCAACACTCGCTGCCTGTTCTCCGTCTCTTAAGGTTGTATCGTTTATGATTGTTTTATTCATCCTTCACACCTTCTAGTGGATTCATGCATGCAAAGCACCACTTTTATCAAAAATTTCCAGCGTATATATTTTTTAAACATTGTATTTACATCTGTTCTCTAGTCGCTTCTGTGCTTACCTGATTCGCCTCTAACCATATCCAAATGCGGATTACTAAGCCATCCGCTTTTTGCATTCTCTCTATTGTCAAACAGCGGCACAAAGGGTTTTATATCGATGAGTGGCGTCCCGTCCAGGATGTCAACTTCGCGGATTTCCAGTTTGTTCCCTCTCACTTTCTCCAACCTCACGACAGACAACCCGATGGGATTTGGTCTTTTGAAATGTCTTATTGAGAAAATCCCATGCTGTTCGTCTTCTAAAAAAGGTGTTGAAATCAATGAACAGCCATCGGAGAGGTGAAAATGGTAAATAAGGATAAGATGCGAAAATCCTTCTATATCCTTGAGCCCCGCGGCATATTCAGGAAATACATCCACCTCACCCTTTGCGTCTTTTGCAAACACGCCTTGAACTGGTGCTCCTTTTTTATCCCTGAATCCCGTGTGTATGATTCCAATTGGTCTGTATATCACCATATCCCTATCCCCTTTCATTTTACTTTCCCCCTCCTTTAGTTTTTACATTGAACTAAACTAATGTTTTTCTTCTTTCCATTTTATTTTTCATCAAAGTACGCAAGAATATACCACCCCAAAAAGTTTGCAAAGAGCCGATTCGATAATTCACGGTAAATATCCGCTTTTCTCTTCGTCTCTTCTATCAAAGCCGCAGCATCAATTCCCTCTTCTGTGAGTTCGTCTTCATAAACCTTGACCCACTCCGCTAGCATTTCGGGTGTCGCCTCAAGATGAAACTGGAGCCCATATGCATTTTTAAACCGGAAAGCTTGATTAGCGCAAAGCTCCGATTCTACAAGTTTCATTGCTACTGCTGGTATCTCAAAGGTATCGCCATGCCATTCCAAAGCGGGGAACACCTGGTCGAATCCTTTAAATAGCGGGTCTTCTACGCCTACGTCAGTCTGTTGAATCTCGAAGTTTCCTATCTCCTTTGTCTGATTTCTTCTAACTTTTGCACCAAGTGCCTTTGCCAGCAGTTGCCCACCGAGACAGAAGCCGAGATAATGCCCTCCAGCGACGACAAAGTTCTTTATTGTCGTGTTGAGACCCTTTAAATACGGGTAACGCTCCTCTTCATAGACGTTCATTGGACCGCCGAGCACAATCAAGGCATCGAAATTGTCTGGCAACTGCTCGCCCTCATACATTCTGGCTATTTCGTACTCTATGCCATTATCGTGTAGAAAGTCCTCCAGGTATCCTGGGCCTTCACATTCTATGTGTTGGACTATCTGTACTTTCATAATCTCCCTCCTTCCCTTTACAATAACAATCCATCACACAATGCAGACAATCCTGATGGCTATGACTACCATTATCCCCCTCTTTCTTAAACATTTCTGGTGGCATCAGCCAGATTTTACCGTTGTTTAGCGCCACAACCCGATCGCCCATCTCCGCCACATCGGCTAAATTATGCGTGACAAATACCGTTGTGATGCCCATCTCTCGCTGTACCTGCCGAATCTCCTTTCTGAGGCATTCACACATACCTATGTCCAGACTGTTAAACGGCTCGTCGAGCAGTAACACCTTTGGTGAAGATGCAAGAGCCCGTGCGAGAGCCACTCGCTGTTTCTCACCACCGCTGAGATTCTTCGGATACCTATGTTTTAGATGCTCTATTTTTGTCAATTGTAATAATTCATCCACTTTTTGTATTATCTCTCCCTCCTCTTTCCCCTTTATCATTAAGCTGTACCCGACATTAGAAGCGACATCGAGATGAGGGAACAATGCCAGATTCTGGAATATGTAGCCAATCTGTCGCTCGTTTACTGGTGTTTTATCAACGGGCACACCGTCAAAGAGAACAGCCCCCGTGTACTTAGCCAATCCAGCAATGATATTAAGCAAAGTTGTCTTTCCGGCACCGTTCGATCCCAGCACTACTAGTAACTCGCCGTCAAATATCTCCATATTCAGGTTGCTGAATACATAATTGCTAACGCTTTTTAATTCTATGCTTGGCATGATGGATCACCTCATAATTGTAAATTTTGCTCTTTCCATTTTCCATTATCTGCACAAAATTCGGTGAATTTTGTGCAGATACGCTACCTCCATCCATTTGTGATTTTATTCTCCATGACTTGAAAAATCCGCTCGAATGATAGGCACATCACCGAAAGGACCATCAGGCAGACGATTATCACATCCATACGCAGTAAACTCTCTGACCTCATCATCAAAGCCCCTATGCCCGTAGGAATCGCAACCATTTCCGCTGCTATCACCACCCGCCATGCCATACCTGCCTCTAACCTCAATCCGGTAAAGATATTTGGTACTGCAAGAGGCAGGACAACCGAGCTTAAAATCTTCCTATCTGAAGCACCCAGAATTCTTGCCGCTTTTATTACTTCGCGGTCCACACTTTTGATGCCCGTAATCGTATTGTAGAGTACCGGGAAGAAGGAGCAGAGAAAGATTAATGCAACAGGCAGCAGATCATTTATCCCTATCCAGACCATCAGCAATGGCGCCCAGCCGAGGACAGGTATGGGATAAAGGAGACTGAAAATCGGATGAAATGACTTGTCTATCACATCTTTACTGCCCATCACGATTCCAACGGCAATACCTGCAACTGAACCTAACAAAAAGCCTACCAGTACCCTGGAAAGACTGCACAGAAGATTAGCCAGTAAAATACCACTGACTATTAAATGATAGAATTCTACCATCACGTCAGAAAAGGCGGGGAATATGTAGTTTGGCACCAGATTCAGTTGTGCTATGCTCTCCCACAGTACTATGAATACCATAACCGGTAGTAATCCCACAAAAACTCTTTTAATAAACATCTCTTTCACCCTGTAAGAACCTTGTATCGAGGATATTATCAGCTCTAACCCCTTCCTCTATATAGCCTAATTTCGCCATACGATCTATCATCTCCTGAACGGATTCGGCATCTAGGTCGGTCGTGTAGTTCAGCCTGCTCATTGATTTGTTGATGACTTCGGGTTCGTTGTCCAGTACATTGGCAAGAATTATGGTGGTAGGATCAGGATTCGCATTTAGCCAGTTCGTTGCCTTTTGGGTAACCCAAACAAGTTTTCGCACTGTTTCAGGGTCATTCTCTATCAAGTCGGTATTTACAACAAGGACGCTGCCTTGCATATCTGGCCACAGGTCTTGACTTTTAATGAGCATGTGAAAGCCCTTGGACTCGGCAACGGTTGCATGATGCTCAGGAAGAAATGCAGCATCTATCCGTCCGGTTTCTAAGGCAACTACCTGCTTCAGAGGGTTCATACGCCGAATCTTGACGTCTTTGAGCTTATATTCCTCTATCATGCGATTGAGGAGCAGATCCGCCGGGGCACCTTCTCTTACGCAGCCTATGGTCTTACCCGTCAGGTCCGAGATGTTCGTTATCTCCGGCTGAGTTACCAGGCCATAACCATACTTGTGTGTGCCTGCAACGATCTTTATCGGAACGCCTCTGGAATATGCCAGTATGGCAGGAGAGAGGCAGATATAAGCAACTTGGATATCGCCTCGCGCTAAGGCACTGGCAAGTCGTATTCCGGTAGCATAGCTCTCGTATGCGGTGAAATTGAGTCCTTCTTCCTTATACCAGCCCTTCTCCTTCGCTACATGGGCACATGCGGCATGGTCATTGAACTCAACAGCCATGCCGACATCTGATTGTTGTTCTTGCACACAGCCAGTTGTGAAGATGACTAGAGCGAGTATTCCTGCTGCGATAACAATCGCCGAAATTTTCATTGCTCACACTTGCCACAAACTTCACAGTCCTCTGGACTGCAATGCCCTTCACAACCGTAGTCATCAATCCTTTTGAGTTTTCCACCGCATTGGGGGCAGGCTAAATCTTTTCCACGCATTCCGTGTGCGCAGGGCGACATCTCAAATGTATAGCTGCATACTCGGCACTGGAAGCGGCGAGGAGGCTTCCGTACCATTATATCGGCAATCAATTGCTCTTGTCCTATCGATGTTTCCCTTCCCTTTTCAGTTTTCACCTTCTCCATTTTTTTCTTTTGTTTTTCTAACCTCCTGTTCTAACATTGCTTAACGTCTCTTATTAGACTATTTGAGAGATTTGCATAGGAGTTATGAAAAGATAAGAAGAGGTGGCATCTTGATGGAAAATACTGGAGTGTGCCTTATTCTGAGCTTGAAAAGCTTCTGTCGGTTTCCGATGGTGGGGGCTTTGTCATTCAAGAGCTTTTGGGGTATAACAGTTCAAGGACGATGAAGATATATATGCATATGATTGACAAGAATGTATAGAAGCTGCCAATATACCGAAGTCCGGCGAACCAGGGAGGCATAAGCAATGGAAGGTATACGATATATAAGTTATGTACGCTATCGAAGCAGGATACATTTTAAAAATTATACGCCATAGGGTGAAGGGCTAATGGTTTAAGTTATAATGATGTAAAAATGTATAGATGAAAAAGAAGGAAATATACGAAGAACTCAAGAGAAAAACAAAAAATGTCAGGTTCGATGTGCTCTGTAATGCGGCAGAACTGTTCGAGTTCAGGTTCCGAGGGGGTAGAGGGAGTCATAGGATATATGTCAGGGCTGGAGTGATAGAAATGTTAAATTTCCAGAACGTTAAAGGAAAAGCAAAGCCGTATCAAGTTAAACAATTTATAAAGGTTGTTGAGAAATATAAATTACAGGAGGAAGAAGATGTATAAGTACGCGATAGAGATATTCTATAGCGATGAGGATGAGGGATATATTGCAGTAGTTCCCGAGTTGGCGGATTGCTCTGCGTTTGGAGAGAGTGAAGAAGCGGCGTTAAGGGAAATTATGACTGCAATGGAGCTCTGGCTGGAAACAGCCGAAAGGGTGGGGAGAGAAATCCCACAACCCGGAGGGAAAGAGCTATTACGAGCGATCATTGATGAAAAAATCGCCATTCGCCCTACACGCCCACAAGGAGCTGGTGTATAACAGAGCGTATTAGGCTCTTCTACACTCTGCCCTCATTCCCCTTCGGGAAACTTTAAATATGCTCGTGACGTTAGCTACTATTGGAGAGACAAATGATGAATTCCTATGACAAAAATGCGATAAAAGCACTTAAGGACAGGACAGAGTATGAATTGTGGGTCATCAATTTTTTCCGGTCTAAATTTCACGGTCAAATGGACGATTCAAGTAGTAGTACTACTTTTATCGAGGGAAATCGTACCGAATCTGGGAAGTTGAAGGCTACACTTAATCTTAAGGCTACGAACAGCGGTTGTGAGGAAACTGTTAGGAAATCTTTGCAAAATTTTATCCCATTGGCATTCGGTTCGTCATTCAAACTTCAAGACATGATAATCGAGTGGATTCTTAAGAATAATAATATTAATAAATGGAGGTTCGATGACAAAAATAAGGAGTACCCTAAGTTACTTAAAAATCCATCCGCCAGTTTCCCTTCATATTTCTCCAAAGAACCGAGATTAAACGAAGCCTTCTTTTCTCTTTTTAAAGTATTTGTTGATTATAGGAATGTACTTACACATGGGAGCTCATTCTTGATACGTAGTGACGGAAGTCTGGAGATGACAAACAGGGCAGGCAATACACTATTATTAAAACCTAACGATCAAGCTGCTTATCATCGGCTATGTTGTTTGGTTTTAGATGGGATACTGAATCCAAATAAAGATTTGCTGCTCAATTTTGAACTTGTTAAATCGGACTTTGCTAAACTTGAGCCATTTCATAAAATCAAAGGATTTGTGAAGTCTAATGTACGACGTGAAAAAGTACGTTATATTCTACCTATTGAATATAAAAAAAGCGAGATGCCATATGCTTGTAACATAAATATGGATGAATTATGGGGGAGAGTCAGGGAATCATGTCCGGTAGGCAAAGGGGAACAACCAATTATAATTCTCTCATTGGATGTAGAGGGTCATACAAAAGAAACAGTTTATAGCTGGGATATTCCTCCCTCTCACGTTCCGTCAAGAGGAACGTTACAATTAACTGAAAGTGACCCAGAATATGATCCTTTTCTGATTAGAGTTGAAGCACAATAATCACTCAATAACGGCTAACATTGCATAAACAAATTTTGTTCATATCTCAAAAACTTCGTTTAATGCGAAAAATGTTGTTCGCATTTTGCAACCCTATAACCCACACCAAAAAATAATTAGAAGGGCGGATTGACAGACATCACCCCCTCTCCCCCCATTCTAAAATCGCATTCGTAATCATATCCGTAAGATACAGCCCCCCGTGATACCCCATAATACCATTTCTATGATATCCTACCCTATCGTAGACCGGGAATCCGCATCTCACGAATGCAATGTCCTCATCCTTAGCAATTGGCGTGCATTTCGTATTTCCAAACAGAATATCTGCCTCATTGTCTTTCACTGCGCGCTGCAACTCGTACAAATCGCGCCCGTTCAATATCTCACCGTCAGTCACCGATTTCGCCTTCTGTAAGAACTTCCTGCTCGCAGTGCTGCTCGAAATGATGACCGGCTCCATACCCAGTTCCGTCACGAACTCCGCAAGTGCAATTGCAATGTCCGGGTCGGCGGATATAGCCGCTCGCTTGCCGCAAGTCTTCATATGCACATCTACCATCGCATCAATGAGCCTGCCTCGCCCCTGCTCAAGCGAATACGGTATCTCCGCACCGGTCATATCGCATACGGCATCCAGGAATCGGTCTGTATTCGCAACCCCAATCGGGCAAATCGTATCTGCTGCCATGCCGTATTTACCCTTCAGGTATACTGCGGCAGAACCACCCGCATGCTCACACAATGCAATAACGCCTCGTGCTTTTGCACAATCTTCTAGTTCGGCTACTGATGATCCACCGCGGGGAAAAGGCGGCTTTGGCAGTATAAGCGGGGCATTGAGAGTCTCGGAAATGTCGCTCAGAATCGTGTATGATAGATCCATAGAATCGAGCATCTGCTTTATCTCTATGACATCGCCCGGATTCACCATTCCCGGTAGGATATTCAACCTTGCGTTCTCGGGCTCCGAATCTACAGAAAGAGTGGTTACAAGCGCTTTCAGTGCGTTGTCATATCCCGTGACGTGCGACCCCACATAGCTCGGCGTGTGAATTGGGACCACCTTAGATTCTTCGAAATTACCTTCTCTGATGATTCCATCTATGTCATCGCCTATAGTCTCCGAGAGGCAGGTAGTAATCACGCCTATGAGCGCCGGATGCCGCCTCGCAATTATGTTCTCTATTGACACTACTAGATTCTTCTTCCCGCCAAATACAGATGCATCTTCGCCGAGCGAACTCACCGCCACCTGCACGAGCTCACCGAAATGACGGTTAAACATCCGCATCGGATACGCCGTGCAGCCCTGAGAACCGTGGACAAGCGGAACCGCGGCGTGAACGCCGAAGAGCGCGTACATTGCACCTATTGGCTGGCACATCTTTGCTGGATTTATCGTTACGCTACGCATCATTCTCCCTCCTGTGTTTGTTTAGCTAACCACAAGATTACACAGATTTTCACGAGAGAATCGCAATAGTAACAAAGTTTTAATAGCCTGTTGGTCATTTTACCCCCCTATTAGCCCTATTTTCTTGTGTTAATCTTGTGGAATCTCGTGGTTTTTTACTTTCGCTATACGAGTACTCGCTCCTTATCAAACCCCACACCGGTGCGAACAGCGTCTTATCGACGTCTCTTGCGAAGTTCAAGAACCCTGAATAGACCGCATAAGGGCCCTTCTCGTAAGAATGCCCGTTTATGAATGGCACGCCGAGCTTATAAGAGAGATATTTCTCCTTGAGCCCTGAAATGAACAGGTCCGGCTTCCAGTCGGTCAGAATCTCTTCTAGTTCGAGTGAGTTCGGGTTGTCAATCACCAGTACACCGTCATTCACACGCTCACAAATCTTTGCATAATCATCCTCATGTCCGAAGGTCGTAGCGGCGGCAATCGTTTCTACTCCTAGCTCACGGAACATATTGACCCAATGCCATGCTCGTGGCGCGCCCTGATAAATAAAAACGCGTTTACCTTCGAATTTTGTTCGGTATGCCTCTATTTTCGGCGCTACTTTTGAGACTTCCTCCTCAATTATCTCCTCTGCTTTATCTTCCAAGCCAAAGAATGCTGCAACGTCTCGCAATGCTTTTGAAGTCTGTTCTACACCAAACAGTGACGCCTTCAAGACAGGAATACCGTATTTTTCCTCCATTCGTTTGCAGATATACGGCGTGGACCGCTGACAGTGCATCAGATTAAGCTTTGCACGGTGTGCCTGTGCAATATCATCAACCGAAGCGTTTCCCGTGAATGTGGACAGGATTCTAATCCCCATGCGCTCAAATAGCGGCATGATCTCCCATAGGTCGCCCTGGATATTGTAGTCACCAATGATGTTCATATCGTAATCAGTCAGATATTCGGGCTCCTTTGTGCCCACCACTCGCTCAAAGAGCGTGTCATTTGCTATGTGATGCCCAAGCGATTGGCTGCAGCCTCTAAAACCCTCACAGTTGAATGGAATAACCCGTATACCTATTTCATCCTCTGCTCGTTTGCATACGCCCTTGAGGTCATCTCCGATAAGTCCGATTGCGCAGGTTGCATAGACGAATACGCCCTTCGCCTCCGGGAATTCCTCGTGCGCTTCCAATATGGAGTCATAGAGCTTATCTTCTCCGCCGAAGATGATGTTATCCTCCTGCATATCAGTGGAGAAGCAGTATTTGCGATGGAAGCTCGGATTGTCGGACAGATTCTGCCTCGTGCCTCCGCCCCAGGTCCAGTAAGCGCAGCCGACTGGTCCATGCACCAGATGAATCACATCCTTTATCGGACCGCACACAACACCCAGGCAACCTGCGTACGTGCAGCCACGTTCTGTAAAATCCCCCGGTGTCGTCTGAACATTCGACAGTGGCAGGATGCTCTCTGATGGCGCTTTGATATATGTGTGCTTCTCTCGTTCGGGTATGGCTTTATCCGAGTTCAAAAGAGTTAATGGCATAGATTAAATCGCCTCCTCGCCGCGTTCTCCGGTCCTTATCCTGATAGCTTCTTTCACAGGACATACAAATATACGGCCATCGCCTATCATCCCTGTTCTATTCGTTTCCATGATTGTCTCAATGACCTCCTCAACATTCTCGTCTGGCACGACCATAGTGAGCATTCTTTTTGGAATATATCTCATCCCATTCCCTTTACTATCAGCCGGATTGATATTGGCAGGGGGAAAGAGATGCAGCCCCTTTTGCTTCCCCCTTCCAAACACCTTCTCTGCCGTGACTGAAGGTAAGTCGACATCTGCAACTGCCCGCTTCGTCTTCTGTATTGCATTCATCCTGATTATCGCTATCACTTCTTTCATCCTTCTCAAATCCCCTTCTCGCCGGTTCTTATCGTGTACGCTTCTTCGACTTCAGTTAAGAATATCTTACCATCGCCGAAACTACCGGTCCGCGCACTCTCCTGAATCGTATCTACCACCGTTTCCACGTCGCCATCTTCGATCACTAACATCAGCATCACTTTTGGAAGTTCATCATATTTCGTTGGCCCTATTTGAATCCCTTTTTGCTTGCCCCGTCCGAAGACATCGAGCTTCGTGAGTGCGACAAAACCTCCATCCGCCAGAGTATCCACCACTTCTTCCACCTTTTCCGGTCTCACAATCGCCCTTATCATTTTCATGCTAACATACCGAACTCCATCATCAAATCCTCAAGCTCTTCGTATTCGAGCGGGCGGGGAATCACGAAATTGTCGTTATCTATGACGCCCTTAGCCAATTGACGGTACTCGTTCGCCTGATTCGATTCAGGGTCATATTCGATCACGGTCTTCTTGTTGATCTCTGCTCGCTGCACTAGGTTGTCCCGTGGCACGAAATAAACCAGACGACTTCCAATGCGCTCTGAAAACGCAGTTAGTAGCTCAAGTTCGTTTTCCACCTTTCGGCTGTTGCAGATTATACCTGCGAGCCGAATACCGCTCTGCTTTGCAAATCTGACGATTGCCTTGCAGATGTTGTTTGCCGCGTAAAGCGCCATCATCTCGCCAGAAGCCACAATGTATATCTCTTGCGCCTTGCCTTCCCGCATCGGCATTGCAAAGCCACCGCAGACCACATCACCCAGCACGTCATAGAACACGAAGTCCAGGTCGTCCGTGTATGCTCCAAGCTCCTCTAACAGATTTATCGCTGTTATCACTCCCCTTCCTGCACAGCCAACGCCTGGCTCAGGACCACCGGCTTCTACGCATTTTATACCGCCAAATCCGGTGTGCACGACTTCTTCCAGTGTCACGTTCTCTGTACCTACTTCGCGTAAGGTATCAAGCACAGTCGGCTGTCTCTTTCCACCCACAAGCATCCTCGTAGAATCCGCTTTCGGATCGCAACCAATCTGCAGGATGCGCTTGTCCATCGTTGAAAGTGCCGCGGTCAGGTTCTGCGTTGTCGTTGACTTGCCTATGCCACCTTTGCCATAGATTGCTATTTGTCTCATTTTTTTTCTCCTGTTCAGACATTGTTTAAAGACCCCTATTAGACTATTTGAGAACTCAGCACAAAGATTCACAAAAGATATGAATGCCTGCATTGCCACATTAACTACGAAGCTTGATAAATTGGATAATCATCAATAATCTTGTTAGCTCCAACTCATCCCTTGCACAACACCTCTATCTTGTTTAGCTTACTCTAACTTTACTCTTGCTCATCATTCACAAAAACACACCCCTTATTAGACTATTTGAGAACTTGACACAAGGATTCACAAAAATTATGAAACTAAATATATACAAAAACAAATGTATTAATGATGATAAGATGAAAGCACCGGAAAGAATCACGATAGCTATGGACGAAGATACCTTCGGTATATTTAAGAAGATGAGGGATGATCTGGGAATAACACAAAGCGAGCTAATGCGAGAGGCATTAAAATTCTACAGCAAACATAAAACGCTATTTGAATCCATAGAAGACAAGAAGGTATATACCCATGCGGAGATGCTCTCGGCTGGCGAACACATTATATTGGACATTGACCATTGGCTTCTATTCTTGAGCTTTATCGAGTCGCATCCAGAAAAGGAGAAGTTCTGGAAATTGCATAAATCAATATGTGAAGCGCATGCGGAGCAGTTCAAGCATAAATTCTACCGTGTAGAATATATACTGAAACGACTCGAAACATGCAATTTATTTAAATTGAATAAGCGATCTAAAACGGAGTTTACGCTGGTTTTGGGTTCTGACGTACCGAAGAAATTCGTTAAGACTGAACTTGAGGTGATATTTGATGGGATGGGATTTCAGGTAGAGATAAAAGAGGATTTCTCAAAGCTAAGGGTGAAAGTGTTGCAAGATTTAAATCGTTGAGTTCCGTAACAGAGCATTTTGGCTCTCCCTTGCTGATATAATCTCCTCGTTCAAGTATCCAGGTCGGATTTCGTGAGCATATCACTCTTGTCTATCCTTGCAAATCCCCTTACGTGGAGTCGTCAAATCACATCCCGACGTCAAATGCGGCTTCTAATTCTATTTATATATCTTATTCGTCATATCTTTACTCCCTCCCTCGCAAGTTCGACTTTCGAAAACTTAAAACTCATCTCCGCTACTGAAGAAGGAGTTAACCTCTCTTTTGCATCTAGTATCTCTATACCAATTATTTCGTTATTTTTATCTAAGGGGGCACCTTATAATTAAATCCATAGCTTTAGATAAGTAATACTTCTTCTAAAACGTAGGGAAAAAAATAATTCTGATGAACTTTGGATGGGAGTTTTAGGCAGTCTTAATGAAGTGCAAGCACGACAGTTGGCAGGTCTAAAGGCGTTAGAATTTGGTTGGGGCAGAATCTCGAAAGTTGGAAGACTTACAGGTATGGATTATAAAACGATAAAAAAAGGGATGACTGCAGTTGAAAACGGAAACTACACTATCAAACCACAAAAAACTAAAAATTAGAATTTATTTTCCGGTGGCCCCTAAACAATCATTATCTCAATTAAAAGGATTTGCAACAGGAACTACAAGTGTCGCAGCAATTTATACCCGAGATCTTTTAAAATTAGAAGTCCCATTACCCCCCTTCCCCGAACAACAAGCCATAGCCAAAATCCTCAGCGACATGGACACCGAGATAGAATCCCTTGAACAAAAGCGAGATAAATATAAAGTCATCAAACAAGGTATGATGCAGGAATTACTCACAGGCAAAAGGAGGTTCGCATGACAACGGTAGGACAAATAGAACGCATCACCCAGAACCGTGTGGTAGCCCTGTTCCAAACACATTTAGGCTATGATTATCTCGGCAACTGGGAAGACCGTGAAAATAATGGCAATCTAGAAACGAAGATTTTACACCAGTACCTGCGTAAAAGAGGCTATAGCAAACTCCTTATCATCAAAGCCATTCACGAGCTTACCAGGGCAGTCACCAACCAGAGCAAGAGTTTGTACGACCTCAACAAAGATGTATATTCCCTGTTGCGTTACGGCGTGAATGTAAAGGAAGAGGTAGGTGAAAACACTCGGACCGTTAAGCTGATAGATTGGGATAATCCACTTGAAAATCAGTTTGCCATAGCAGAAGAGGTAACAGTAAAAGGCGAAAATGATAAACGCCCGGACGTTGTGCTATATGTAAACGGCATTGCCTTGGGCGTATTAGAACTAAAACGCAGCACCGTGTCCGTGTCCGAAGGCATACGCCAGAACCTGGACAACCAAAAGCAAACTTTTATTTGCCCGTTTTTCGCCTCTATTCAATTGATAATGGCCGGTAACGATACCGAAGGCATCCGCTACGGCGTTATAGAAACACCGGAAAAATATTGGCTCTCATGGAAAGAAAGAAGCGAGATAGAAAACATTCTTGATCGGCACATTACACAGCTATGCAGTAAAGAGCGGTTTTTGGAACTGTTGCACGATTTTATCGTCTACGACCGCGGCACCAAAAAGATCTGCCGCCACAATCAATACTTTGCAGTCAATGCAGCTCAGACAAGCATACGCAAACGCGAAGGCGGTATCATCTGGCACTCCCAGGGTAG
>QBUN01000352.1 GCA_013180565.1 Candidatus Methanophaga sp. GoMg3.2
TAGAGGCGCTTATCTAATAAACTTTGCTACTTTATTTTCCGGTGACGACTTAGTCGAGCTCGACAAAACCAATAACTGCTTGACCAATATCTGGATGTGCGGAGATGTCAACTGCGATGGCAAAGTGACGATGTCGGATGTGCGAAATGTGTTCAATCGCTACTTTGATCCGGGGTATGAGTTGAATTGTTGCTGCGGGGGTGGAGGGTAGAGTAATGGGAAGTATGAAAAGATAAGCGGCTACATGCCGCTTACCATTTTTTATAAAAAAATAACAACAGTATCTCCGAATATATTTTAGATATTAACAAAATAACCGATTTTAAGTGTTTCTAACAAATATAATCGAGCATATATTACCCATTAACCCTTCGATGCAAGGGTGGTCCGCAAATTAAGCGGTAGAAAAAAGTAAAAACCGCAAAAAAGTCACATTAACAGCCTTGCTATAAGCTAACTCCATCAATATAGCCAAATTTTCCATTTAACTCCCCATAAATCTTGTCTGGGGGCGGACCTTTATCGTCCAAAATATCCTTCTTTCCGAGGAGTTCAATAACTGCAAATACCGCTGCTTTGATGATGTGCCTCCTGAACAGGATATTAACAAATCTCCTGAACGGAACACGCCCCTTGAAGAACTGCCATACATTGTACAGCATGCACTTGAATACGAAGAGTGCGATCCGTATCATGAGTATTAGCGATTTTGTCTTGATTTTGACCTCATCCTGCACTCTAAACGTGGTTTCTATACCTCATCTCTTCTTATAATAGCGTACGTATCTGAAAAGCGTATCATATTTGTATGAACCAGTAGCACCTTTGACACCATTTCTGTAATCGTGGATCCATAGATTCTTTATCCGCCCGTAAAAAGGCTCATGGGTCTCATCAATTGCTATAATGAATCGCCTTCTTCTTATCTGCCCCTTCGCCGCTTCGATGTTCCTTGCCATGACTTTTTTGTATTCACGCAATATCAGATCCATGCTGGCACACTCGGATAATCGCCAAAAAAGTGTGTCTACGTTTGGCAATCCCTGATCAATGCCGCCAATAGTCTCAACGTAATCCTTCGCCTACGCTGCATTCATCAGAAGTCGTACGAATGCACCAGGAGCGTATTCTGCATTCTCTAATGGATGTTTTTCGCTGAATATCCATCGCAACAGAGAAGATACCAGAAAATCCTCTACTGAATATCCCATACTAGTAGAATTGCCGTACAACTACTAAAAAATCTTTTATCAGTATTTAAATTTTTTACGCTGATTCTTTTAAAGATATCTTTTTAATCCTCCTGTTTATGCGGGATACAAGTATTGTGCAACGGCATTATTATGCATAAGAGAAAATATGGGCTTTCGGAGATACTGATAATACGGAAAGTTATTTATAGTCCTTTGTATAATCTTACTTTGTTTAAATCATTTCCTCTTATCGCTTTGTGCAGGACGGAGAGGCATCAGCCAAAAAGGGAGAGCGCCAAAATGAAACTACTTGCTTTGGGATTAGCAGTATTAACGATTTTAGTCGTGACGGCGCTGCTGCCAATAGCGATTGCGCAAGAAGTGCCGGCGCACGTGGTGATAAGTGAGGTGCAGGTTGCGACCAATGAGTTTGTGGAATTGTATAATCCAACTAATAGTGCCATAAATATGACAGACTGGCATTGGTGCTATTTTCCTTCTACTAAAACAAGCTGGGATGATCCATCGAGAGATAAAGCGTTTCCTTTAGGAGCAACGATAGCCCCACATGGTTTTTATTTAGTAGGCTTGAAAGGATACCCTACAAGTGGTGGCAGTCCTGATTCGGACTGGCAAGCTTATACTTCAAGCCAGCTAAGTAACAGTGCAGGTACTGTAGGCATTTTCAATGGCAGTCCTTCAGATAGCACCCGGGTAGATGCTGTTGGTTGGGGCACAGCAGTGCATCTTACTGAGGGTGTTAATGCTAGCGTTCCTGCAGAAAACAAAAGCATCGAGCGGAAGTCGTTGAACGGTGGCTATGCACCTGCGCAAGACACCGATGATAATTCTGTTGACCTCTCCGTGCAGGGCACACCAACGCCAAAGAACTCGGCGGCACCTGCGATAGACCCCGCGCCGGTCGAGCTCTTCGATGCCGCGGGCAACTTCAAAGGCAGGTTCACAAAGATTCAAGATGCGGTGGACCGTGCTATCGATGGAGATACCGTTCTTGTGCATGACGGCACGTACAACGAGAACGTGGATGTAAACAAGCGATTGACTATTCGGTCGGAGATCGGCTCTGCGTTGACGATTGTGAATGCATCAAATCCAAACGACCACGTATTTGAAGTAACCGCAAATTGGGTGAACATAAGTGGATTTACAGTGCAAAATGCTACTAAATCGACATATCCACAGACAGCAGGAATATATCTTGGAAACGGCGTAGAACATTGCAATATCTCCGATAACAAAGCAACAAATAATTACTTCGGCATCTGTCTGTGGTCTTCAGACAACAACAATGTCACGAACAACACCTGTAACTCCAACGACAACTCCGGTATCTATCTAGAGCTCTCAAACAGCAACACCGTCTCTGACAACGTCTGCAACCAGAATACATGGGAAGGTATCTGGCTCGACCAGTCGAATAATAACGCCATTTATAACAACGCCGCAAACTTGAACAACCGCGGCATCGATCTGGAAGGGCAGTCGAACGACAATATCATCACAAACAACACCTGCAACTCGAACAATATGTTGGGGATCAGCCTATTGTACCGGAACCCGGGCAACAATAACTTCTTTGCTGATAACCTCGTATCGGACAACAACGACTATGACTTCTACTCACACGAGGATACAGATAACAACACTGTCGAAGACCTAACAGTAGCAAGTTACCCAACCACTATTTCGTTCACTTACGCCAACGGTGTTGGGCTAAAAGGCGTGGAAACTGCTCCTGGCGACCCTGTTGGAAAGGCAAACATCGGCAAATTCGTGAATGCAACGGATGTAACTGCAGATTCATGGATTTTCTTAAACGTGAGCTATAGCGATGCTGATTTAGGCGGCGTTGATGAAGACAGTTTAAGGATGTGGAGGTACAACGAGACTGACTGGACGGAAGTGCCAGCGCCGAATGGGGTTAATACAATTGAAAATTATGTGTATGCGAATATAACGGAATTCAGCGTGTTTGCTCCTCTTGGGAATGTTACTGGTGCAAAACTCGAAATAAACAAAACCAGTGTTCCGGATCCTGTTTCGCCTGGCGGGACACTGAACTATACTATTCACGTGAATAACACCGGTAATGCAACTGCAACCAATGTTACGGTGATGGAGACATATGACAAGAACGTGACCTATGTTGCGGCTGTGCCTGCACCTTCGCAGGGGACTGATACGTGGCAATTCGCAACGCTGAATGTTAGCGAGACAAGATGGATAAATATTTCCGTTACTGTCAATGCGTCTGTTCTGAATGGGACCGTGTTGCACAACATCGTTAATGTGACGTGCGATGAAGGCGTTACGGATTCTGATGCCGAGGATACGACTGTTCTTTCGGCTCCGGAACCTGCTCTTGAAATAAACAAAACCGACAATCCGGATCCTGTTTCGCCTGGTGGGACATTAAACTATACCATTAGCGTGAATAACACAGGTAATGCAACTGCGACTAATGTTACGGCGATGGAAACATACGACGAAAACGTGACCTTCGTCACGGCTGTGCCTGCACCTTCGCAGGGGAATGATACGTGGAAATTTACATCGCTCAATGTTAGCGAGACGAGATGGATAAATATTTCCGTTATCGTTAATGTATCTGTTCTGAATGGAACAGTGTTGCATAATGTCATTAATGTGACGTGTGATGAAGGCGTTTCGGATACAGATACAGAAGAAACAACAGTCTTTGCGGCTCCTGTACTCAACTGCACCTGCGGCGACATCTGTGTCAACGAGACGGGCTGGTGGCGTGATGGAGGCGCTTTTTTTGCCGGCGGTACGCCAATACAAGATGCAATTAATAACGCAATCGCAGGAGAAACGATCTGCGTCAAGGACGGCACGTACAACGAGAACGTGGACGTGAACGTAAATCATCTAACGATTCGCTCAGAAAATGGCTTTACGAACTGCATCGTGAACGCATCAGATTCAGGCGATCATGTCTTCTGCCTGACCGAGGATTACGTGAACATAAGCGGGTTCACGGTTAAAGGAGCAACTGGAAGCAAAAAGGCTGGAATATATCTTGTCGATGCGGAACAATGCAACATCTTAGACAATAAAGCAACGAACAACCGCTACGGCCTCTACTTGCTGGGATCGTGCAACAACACGCTGACGAATAACATCGCTAACTCGAACAACGACCACGGCTTCTATCTGAATTCTTCAAGCAACAACGAGCTGACGAGCAACACCGCGAACTCGAACCACTACGGTATCTGGCTGTGGTTTTCATGCAGTAACACCCTCACAAGCAACACCGCTTCCAACAACCGCTACTGGGGCATCAGGCTGGCTGCTTCGAGCAACAACACCCTCACGGGCAACAGCGCAAACTCGAACAACTACGATGGCATCAGGCTGGATTCTTCGAGCAAGTGCACCCTCACGGGCAACACCGTAAACATGAACAACAACTACGGCATCTACTTAGATTCTCATACCGGCTACAACCTCATCTACAACAACTACTTCAATAACACGAACAATGCTCACGATGACGGAAATAACATTTGGAACATAACAAAGACCGCAGGATCAAACATTATCGGCGGTTCCTGGCTGGGTGGGAACTACTGGAGCAATTATGACGGAATCGATATAAATGGCGACGGACTTGGAGATACTTCGCTCCCGTATAACTCCTATGAGAACATAATAACTGGCGGAGATTGGCATCCATTGGTTCCAGCGAGTTTTGCACCTTTTCTAACAATAAAAAAATCCGACAATCCCGACCCCGTTCTTGCAGGCAGCACATTAAACTATTTCATTATCTTGAGTAACACAGGATACATGAATGCAACGAATGTCACAGTGTCCGAGACATACGACGTAAACGTGACCTTTGTCTCTGCTATTCCTGCGCCTTCCGACGGGAACAACACGTGGATATTCTCTACGCTTAATGCTAACGAGACCAAATGGGTAAATATTTCTGTTACTGTCAACCCGTCTACTCCGATAGGAACAATTCTTTATAATATCGTTAATGTTACCTCTGATGATGGGATTATGAATTCTGATACCGAAGATACTGGCGTTTTCATTGAAGAACTCAACTGTACATGCGGCGACATATGTGTAAAAACCTCTGGTTGGTGGCACGATGGCGGACCCTTTCACTGTAGCGATACGCCAATACAAGATGCAATTGATAACGCAAGTGCAGGGGATACAATTTGTGTTAAGGACGGCACTTATGACGAGAACGTGGATGTAAACAAGCGATTAACGCTAAAATCTGAGAATGGAGCTGCTTCGACAATTGTTCAAGCAGTGAATTATGATAATCATGTATTTGAGGTGACCGCGGATTATGTGAACATAATAGGATTTACGGTGACGGGAACAGCCGGCTTCTGGACGGCTGGAATATATCTCAAAGACGGTGTTTACCACTGTAACATCTCAGATAACACCGCGTCAAATAACGGCTGCGGCATCTGGCTGCATTCTTCGAGCAACAACACGCTCACAGGCAACACCGCTACGAACAACGACTGGTATGGCATAAGGCTCGATTTTTCGAGCAACAACACGCTCACAAGCAACACCGCTACGGACAACGAAAACGGTGGCATCTATCTGGGTTCTTCGAGCAACAACACGCTCACAAGCAACACCGCTAACTCGAACAACGAAGACGGTGGCATCTATCTAAGTTCTTCGTGCAGTAACACGCTCACGAACAACACCGCAAATTCGAACAACGGTTACGGTGGCTTTAGGCTGTCTTCTTCGAGCAATGACAACACCCTATCGGGCAACACTGCAAACTCGAATGACGACGGCATCTCGCTGCATTCTTCGAGCAACAATGAGTTCACGAACAACACAGCTTCGAACAACACATGCTGGGGCATCAACCTATGTGCATATTCGGTAGACAACATTCTCACGGGCAACACTGTAAACTCGAACAACAACGGTATCGGGCTGGATTGTTCGGGCACCAACATCCTCACGAGCAACACCGCTAACGCGAACACACGCTATGGCATCTGGCTGTATTTTTCGGGTAGTAACACCCTCAGGGATAATACCGCAAACTCGAACAACGGCTACGGCATCTGGCTGCATTCTTCGAGCAGTAACGAGCTCACAAGCAACACCGCAAACTCGAACAACGACTATGGCATCTACCTATGCCATTATTCAAGTAACAATGTCATCTACAACAACTACTTCAACAACACAAACAACGCTTACGATAACGAAAACAACATCTGGAACATCACGCCGACCTTAGGAGAGAACATTATCGGCGGTTCCTGGCTGGGCGGGAACTACTGGAGCGATTATGATGGAATGGATACAAATGGCGATGGTCTTGGAGATACCTTGCTACCGTATAATTCTACGGGTGATATAATAACTGGAGGCGATTATCACCCATTGGTTCATGCACTACCTCCTGTACCCGGCATAGAGCTAAAGAAATGGGTAAAGTATAAGGACGAATCAGACAGTGAATATCGGAAGGCAATAGAGGATGCAAAGATCTGCAACAATGTTACATTTAAGATTGCGGTACAGAACAACGGCACTGGTACCAACCTGACTGGTATATCAGTCACGGATGTCTTGAACTGCAGTTTAGGATACATTAACGACAGTGCGAATATTCCACCTACTATCTATGAAGACCACTGCCCAAATAATCAAACATTTATATGGCAATTCCCGGGAGTATGGCTCGAACCCTGCGAGTACATAAACATCACCTTCGATGCACACGTTGACGAATGCGGTAATGGCACCAACTATGGACGTGTCGAAGCGGAGAATGAGACCGGTTATTCTGTTTCTGACGAGGACACCGTGTGGGTTAATTGCACGGAGGTGCCACCGGTGTGTGTAGAAACAGCTACGGGCTCGGGTATCGCATGCTTCGAGACCGATGTAGGAACGATTAAGGACCTCGTAGCGGTTGATGAGTCCACATTACCTGCAGAGGGAAAACCAGCGCTCGTATTCCCGCATGGCTTCTTCTCGTTCAACATAACTGGACTCACACCGGGTCAAACAGTGGTAGTTACGATTACGCTGCCGGACAATGTTCCCGTGGGGACACAATACTGGAAATATCATGCCTCTGAGGGTGGATGGATTCAGATACGGATGGGCAGCGACGATGGCGATAATGTGATCACGATCACGCTTGTAGATGGCGGCTTAGGGGATGACGATGGCACTGCAAATGGTGTAATAGTGGATCAATGTGGACCAGGAATTCCAAAGCTAGACTTGGTAATCACCGAGAAGTACGAGACATTTGTTGATGGTGGAAGCTTCAACATAACTTACAAGGTTAATAACATAGGATGCGCAGATGCAGGTGCGAGCAACACAACTATCTACATTGATAGCGTAAATGTCCTGGAAGATCCTGTTCCTCCATTGGCTTCAGGTGACAGCTTCACCAACACAGTCGGTCCCTTCGACTGCCCATGCGACGCGACCCTTAACGTCACGGTTTGCGCAGACAACGGCAATGTTGTTGAGGAAAGCGACGAGACGAACAACTGCGAGGTGAACGAGGTGGAATGTCCTCCTTGTCTGCCAGACCTTGTTATCACGAACATTTGGACCGTTGGCAATGAAATACACTACACAATAAGGAATAAGGGCTGCATACCAGCACCAACAAGCTATAGCGGCTTATACATAGACGGCGGGTACAGCGCACGTGACCGCGTTGATCCATTGGCACCAGGTGATGAGTCAGACGAGGAATTCGCAAGATATAGTTATAGAGGCGGTAATATACGGGCATGCGCAGATTATTTGGATAGGATAAAGGAAATCGATGAGACTAATAACTGTAGAGGATGGACCCCCGCAAAGAAGCCAGACTTAGTGATCGAGGATAAATGGGAGGAATGGGTAAGTGCAACTCATTACATCGTCACTTATGTCATACACAACAATGGTACTGCGATAGCACCGGCATGTCATAACACCACGCTATATGTTGATGGTGTGGCGATAGAACATAAGCATGTGCCAGTGGATTTGGAGCCTTGCGAGACATTTACAGATACATTCGACACTGTTATTGAGTGCACGGGCGACAGCGACACCATACGGGTATGCGCAGATAATTTCAATGTCGTAGATGAATTAGACGAGACGAACAACTGTCTGGAGAACGAGTGCTCATGCGTAAAGAAGCCAGACCTGGTAATCACCGAGAAGTACGAGACATTTGTTGATGGTGGAGACATCAACATAACTTACAAGGTGAATAACATAGGAGGGGCAGATGCAGGTCCAAGCAACACGACTATTTACATTAATGGCAGTATTGTGCTAGAAGTACCTACGCCAGGAATACCAGAAGGTGAATGCCACGAGAACACAGTCGGTCCATTCAACTGCCCATGCGGTGAAACCCTTAACGTAGCCGTTTGTGCAGACAATAAGGATGAGGTTGACGAAAGCGATGAGAGGAACAACTGCGAGGTGAACGAGGTGAAATGTCCTCCTTGTCTGCCAGACCTTGTTATTACGGATATTTGGGTCGATGGCAACAAGATACACTACACAATACAGAACATAGGCGGTGAACCAGCGCCAAGAAGCCTTACTGGCTTGTGGATAGACGATATATACAGAGCATCTGAGATGGATGATCCATTGGCACCAGGGGAGGAGTCAAACGGTGTATTCGCAAGATATAGTTATAGAGAGGGTAAGATAGAGGTATGCGCAGATTATTCGGATAGGATAGAGGAAATCGATGAGACTAATAACTGTAGAGGATGGACCCCCGCAAAGAAGCCAGACTTAGTGATCGAGGATAAATGGGAGGAATGGGTAAGTGCAACTCATTACATCGTCACTTATGTCATACACAACAATGGTACTGCGATAGCACCGGCATGTCATAACACCACGCTATATGTTGATGGTGTGGCGATAGAACATAAGCATGTGCCAGTGGATTTGGAGCCTTGCGAGACATTTACAGATACATTCGACACTGTTATTGAGTGCACGGGCGACAGCGACACCATACGGGTATGCGCAGATAATTTCAATGTCGTAGATGAATTAGACGAGACGAACAACTGTCTGGAGAACGAGTGCTCATGCGTAAAGAAGCCAGACCTGGTAATCACCGAGAAGTACGAGACATTTGTTGATGGTGGAGACATCAACATAACTTACAAGGTGAATAACATAGGAGGGGCAGATGCAGGTCCAAGCAACACGACTATTTACATTAATGGCAGTATTGTGCTAGAAGTACCTACGCCAGGAATACCAGAAGGTGAATGCCACGAGAACACAGTCGGTCCATTCAACTGCCCATGCGGTGAAACCCTTAACGTAGCCGTTTGTGCAGACAATAAGGATGAGGTTGACGAAAGCGATGAGAGGAACAACTGCGAGGTGAACGAGGTGAAATGTCCTCCTTGTCTGCCAGACCTTGTTATTACGGATATTTGGGTCGATGGCAACAAAATACACTACACAATACAGAACATAGGCGGTGAACCAGCACCAAGAAGCCTTACTGGCTTGTGGATAGACGATATATACAGAGCATCTGAGATGGATGATCCATTGGCACCAGGGGAGGAGTCAAACGGTGTATTCGCAAGATATAGTTATAGAGAGGGTAAGATAGAGGTATGCGCAGATTATTCGGATAGGATAGAGGAAATCGATGAGACTAATAACTGTAGAGGATAGACCCCCGCAAAGAAGCCAGACACCTTTATAGTGGACAAATTCTCATAATGGTAACTTTCCATATTACAAACCACTTAGGTGCCACCGAAAAATAACCTATCAAAATCAAGTCCCCACATACACACCGGCATCT
>QBUN01000351.1 GCA_013180565.1 Candidatus Methanophaga sp. GoMg3.2
GGAAATAGATATGTGGCTTGTCCTTGCAGAATTGATTTATGAGCTCTGTCTTCCCAACCCTCCGTCTACCATACAGTATGATAACCTTCAAGCCATCATCCTTATATTCTCTTTCAAGAAATTCTAGTTCTTCCTTCCGATTTACAAATTCTCGGATCACAATGATAATATAGTCAATCCGAATATATAAAATTATTTGTTTAGTTATATTCATTATATTCTTTATAGTGATATTATGTCAGACCGAATTTCGAGCAGGCTTCCGCTAAAATCCATTTCTGAGATAGAATCGTTGGTAAATGAAGGTTATTACCTCAGTGCGTCTGACTTTGTGCGAGAAGCAGTGAGGGATAAGTTAGAGGAAATAAAAGAGATAAGACTGAGAGAGGTATCGTTAAATGAGGCAAAAGAGGAGATTTATCGCTATTTACTCCAAAATCCTGACTCGTATCCCTATGAGATCGCCAATGAGTTGTGGTTAGAGTTGTCACTGGTGCACGAAGCGTTGATAGAACTTAGAAAAGAGGGAAAAGCGGAGGATGTGGAATAGGATGGCCGTGTTATACGATGTTGGAGATGGAATAAAAGGTGAAAAGATTTCATGTGAATTCAGAAAGGCATCTAAGTCAACCGTGATAAGAAAAACATCGGGGCATAGAGCTATACGTACGTCTATTTATTGCGGGTTTGCCTTGCGTGTGTTACGTTGAGAAGAGGTGGAGGGCGATAATAGAATAATTGTATTTGTATAGCAAATGGGTATAACTTATATACATATACCAAAAAGCTGATATATGCACACATATCGAAAAGCTTTTATATATCATCGATAATAGGAATAAGAAATAGGAGATAAATAGGAAAGCGGGATATAAAAAAATAATAAGTTCGATAACCACACTGTGACCGCAGCTACAACGGCTCTGGCTGTTAGCTCGGCAGCGATATTCGAGGCTATTGGTGTAATTGTCCTATATAATTGGGCTGCTAATAGCAAAGGAGTTGTTGTTGTTGTTAGGCGCGAGCGGAAGCGGGAAGGCGAAGCGATTCGGAAGGGTTGCTTCTGTGGCTATAGTATAGTATGGTCGAGATGTGGTGATCTGAGGTAGATAGGGGATAATATTTTTGAAGAGTGTCGAGATATAGAAAAAAGTTAGGAGGTGAAAAAATATGAAAAGTATAAACAGAAGAGAAGGTAAGAAAATAGCGGTGATGGCGGCGGTAATAATGGGCTTTATGGTGTTTGCGTTTATGCCGATGGCGTCTGCGGGCGTTACTGATTTTACGGTGACGCCGAGTACAGGTATAGCAGGTGCTGTGGATTCATATAACGCATTAGTTACTACAGATGGAGTTACCTCGATAGACATAACTATACCTGCGGGATTTATTGCTGTGATGCCTACTACTGGCGGTGTGGAAATAGCGAGGGTTGACTTCTGGAATGAGAGTACACGTGATTATTACGGGTACGGGATCATTATGGCAAACAAGGTAAATCCGGAAAAGGAGGTGGATATACATTGTAAATTTGGTGGTGAAGCAGCGAATACAACACAGCCCGTGAAGTATAATCCTGGTGAAACAAATACGTTTGTATCTAATGTTTTGGGCGATACCTCTTCGGCAATAATAAAGTTACCAACAGAGGATTATGAGGGGTATATAAACTTAACTATAAATTGTACGGCGTTCCACTTGGACGATGTCATGATCGCCATCAAACAATTTGTGCGGAATCCTTTGACTAAGGGCGATTATGTGTTCTCTGCGGATGGAGAGGATGAAACGGTAAGTATTATAACAGCGGCTGGTGGACGCAGTACTGTATTCAGGAGCGGTGCATGGTACGCAGATACGAACGGAGACCATATAGCAAACGTGTACTTTGGATATGGAATTCCTTTAGACATACCGCTCATTGGGAACTTTGGAAGCGATGACATAGCTGTAGTAAGAAACGTAAACGGTGGTCTAGTCTGGTTCGTTGATAAATCTGGACGTGGAGTAGGCCCATACGATATCTTTGGATATGGAAATGCAGGAGACACCCCTCTTGTCGGAGACTGCGATCATGACGGAATCGGTGATATAGCTGTAGTAAGAGAGGTAGGCGATGGTCTAATCTGGTTCGTTGATAAATCTAGACGAGGTACGGGTCCATACAATATCTTTGGATATGGACTTTCAGGAGACACACCTCTCGTTGGTGACTTCAATCATGACGGAACCGATGACATAGCCGTAGTCAGGGGCAATATATGGTGTGTCGATGCAAAAGATGATGACCGGGTAGCAGATATGATCTATTGTTACGGACTTGGATTCCCTGTAGACATACCTCTCGTTGGGGACATCGGATACATCGGATAACTTCAACCATCAAAATATCAACAACAATACGGCAGGTACAAATCTTTTGATACATCGTGGCTGCCGCGAGTTTTTTTTTTATTCCTTCTATTTTATTCTTTTCTCATTCTAATTTTAACCCGTAACTCCGCCTAATTTACGTAATATGTTCCATCTTCATGAGCTTTTCATAAGTTGTTTTAAATAGAAGAGAGAACAGAGAAGAGGAAAAGAATATATTATTATAATAGTATCATATGACACCTAGTCACCTTTCCCATTACTATTTAACTCCTTGCTATTTAAATGTATGCATTCCGAGTAGTATATTCTGCTATAACAACCATAATGAGTTGTAATCAATACGCTATCTCTCCTAATTACCCATGAATCAATTTTACACACCTATCAAAAGCTTTTAACATAGTGTTCAATTTGAACACTATATGGCATTTATCCGCGCCCAGAAGCGCAAGACAAAAAGCGGGATCCGAACCTACTACTATCTGGTAGAAAACAAGTGGGAAAACGGGAAGGTCAAACAAAAAGTTCTGAAATACATTGGAACAAATCCGAACAAAATAAGCGCGGATTTAACAGTAGAGCAATGCACAGCAATTTTGGGAAGCTCTATTCTATCTACCGCAACAGCCGCGGAACTTAAGAAGAAGTTCCAGGAAATAGGCATCTGTGTTCCGAAGGGGGAAATCGAGAAACTCATTCTGAGTTTCAATGTTCAAAAAAAACGTGCTCCCTCGTGCTCATGTAACTCCCCAGCAGAAAAATACGAACCCGAAGAGAAAGAATGCCCCAAATGCGGTATGCCTTTAAGGGTGAAAAAGACACAGAAACGGCGACTTGTGACACCCATTAAAGATACGAAGGTGGTGGAAGTAATCAAGCGATGCAACTGCTCAAACGAGACGTTTGTATCCAAAACGTTACGAAAGCTCACACCTCAAAAATCGCCTTATTCCTTTGACTTCTTAGCACAGATCGGCAGGTTGCGATTTGACGAGCACAGGCAAGTATCCGATATAAGACGCTACTTTTCTAAGAGCGGGATATCAATACCCGACACAACTGCGCAGCGTCTGTGCAAGAGATTTTTGAAATATTTCACCATCGTACATCTGGAATGTACCCCACAGATTAAAGAGAAGATAAAACAAAATGGGGGCTATGTGTTGCAAATTGACGGAACGCAGAACCATGGCAGAGGGACAATAATGCTGCTGAAGGATTCCATTTTCGGCATACAGCTTTTTTCTGAAAGAGTCGTGTCCGAAAAGGCAGATTATATTAAGCCCGTTCTCGAGGACATTCGTGATTTATAATGGTCAGCCCCTTGCGGTGATACGAGATATGGGAAAAGGGATTGCAAAAGCCGTGGATAACGTCTTCGAGGGTACGGTGGTAATAATTTGCCACTTTCATTTCCTACGTGCACTGGGCAACCGCCTGTTCAAGTATTACCACGATAAATTCAGGAAAAATGTGGATAAAACCGGGGTTAAAGGGAAATTAAAAGAACTCCGCCGAAACGCAAAAACAAGATTGAAAACTGTCAGGGATCCTTTTGCCGCAGAGATCCTTAACGAACTGGTTGGCATTCTGGATGATGCGTTGACCGCTTCAGGGGAAGGACTCGGATATCCCTTTGATTTGGGCAAACTCAGGTTTTATGAACGATGCCTGAAAGCAGAAAAGCGTGTTGAAAAACTGGTAGAAAGAAGCATGAACGCCTGGAACCGGGTTGCTATTGCGTATGATGTCCATGGGGTTTTGAAGAGATTGCATAAATCGAGTTATATGTTAGCAAGATATGCAGAGATTCTGCAGGAACGGGAGGTTTGGTTTAAGAAGGCAAGACAGGCTTTGAGATGGAAAAATGGTCCAATTCCGCTCAGTACAAAAGTACGCTGGGGCGATAGACAACTAAAAGCAGCCAGAAATGGGATTGATACCTTCCTAGAAGAGATAAGTTTAAATCAAAGAGAGGAATTAGCCTTTAAAGGTAAGAGGTCTCATCTTTTGCGCGCTTTCGGCACGATTGAGCAGATGTTTATCGAGAATCGGGAGAGGTTGTTGGCGCCTAACGTTGAGGTTCAAACTCCAAAAGGAAAGAGAGTAATCAAGTTGGAGAGAACAAATAACGGTGTTGAGCAGGATTTTCGTTCTATTAGGAGGCATGGTAGAAGATTGAAGGGAAATAAGGATGTTGAGGAACTCATTCAAAAAGAAGGGGTTGGACTTTTGCTGCTGTTGAATATGGAAATTGAGGAATATGTCAAAATGGTGTATGGTTCATGGGATGTGATAGGAAAAAGGTTTGCAGAGGTTAAAAAAGGGTCTTTGGCTGCTGCCGATAAGATTTTTGATGGGTCCAACCGTTGATGGTTGTTATAGGTCGCATGCTCTTTGAAAATGCAAAGTATTTTTATACTAAAGAAATAATGAGATTATACAACTATGGCATCAAATAGATCAGGGGTGAGTGTTGCAGTTATAGGCGTGGGATACAGGAGTAAGAAGCATGTTGAGGAGTATGTGGCGTTGGGTGCTGATGTTACTGTTGCAGATTTAAACGAAGAGAACCTAAAATTTTGTGCTGGAGAGTACCATGTGGAGACTACCAAAGACTACCGAGATATTTTAACAAATAAGAAAATAAAACCCGTAAGCATCTGCACACCAAATGAAACGCGTTACAATATTGCAAAAGACCGTTTAGAATCAGGAAAGAACGTTTTGGTTGAAAAGCCATTGGCAATGACAATAGAACATGGCGAAGAGTTAATTGATCTAGCAAAGGATAATAGTTCAACGCTTGCTGTTGGACACATATTCAGGTTCAATAATGCAATTGATAAAGTGAAAGATATGATTGAGAGCTATGAATTAGGAGAAATTCGCCTTGTAAAATTGAAATGGACGAATGTCAAGCCTTTGTTTGGAGACCGCGATGTCATATTCGATTTGGCACCGCATCCCTTTGACATAATTAATTATCCGCTTAAAAGAAACCCTGATGAAGTCTCTTGCATTGGAAATGCATGTAGAAGAAGTGAAAGTAAAGGTGTGAAAGCCGTTTTCATAAATTGTATGCTTGGTGAGGGTATAAGAAACATTGAATTGAGCTGGCTGACACCTCCAAAGACGCGAGAGCTTGTTGTCGTTGGCTCTAATAAATCAGTCCTGGTAAATTGCACTGCACCGACAGTTAAGGTTGTCGAAAATGGTAAATCTTATAATCTAGAGATAATCCCAAATAATACGATAAAATGGAATTACAGAGTTTCTTGAGTTGTATAGATGATAAAAGTAAACTAAACATCTCAAGTGGCAGTGTCGGACTTGTTATAATAAAAATGATAGCGATTTGCCAGAAATCATTAACTGAAAAGAGGATATTGAGGTTTGAGAGGAGGTAAGATAAAAGGAAGAAAGGAGAAGAGAACTAAAAATAATGAAATTTAGTATTTGTATGACCAATTATAATACGGAAGCGGTAATAGAGAGAAGCTTAGATTTAATCATCTCTAAAATCAATCCTGATGAATTTGAGATAATGATAGTTGATAGTAAATCAAAGGATCATTCTTTAGATATTTTAGAACGGTACGCTAAAAAGTATGGAAATATGAAAATAATATCAAAAAAATGCTTACGAGGGCGAGGATGGCAAACGGCATTTGAACATTCGACAGGGGACACAATAATAATTGCTACTTGTGATACCATCTATAATGATTTATGGATAAAATTAATACTGCTTTATGAAAGAGAAGGTTTTGATTTTGCTCTTAGCGCATGGTTTACACGGATTTACCCTCGAAAGTTGCTGGATGATGTGGGTGGTTGGAAGAATTTACAGTACTGGGAAGATATTGAACTATTGAGTAGACTCGCAAAAAATAAAAAATGTAAGACATATCCGATAGTTTGTGGAGAAAATCTCAAAAGAAGGGCATATACAAACTTCTTTGAAAAAACTTATAGACGGTATCGAAGAGTTCATGACAAAGTGTTGATAGCTAAGCACATCCCTATATACCTCTGGATATTAGCATACTGGAAAATCAACCGGAAAGAACAGGGGTTGATTGGTACCTTAGGACGATTTGGATATCAAGTTGCAATATTATTTGCTGCAAAAATAGTTAGCTGTTTTAAAAGCATATTTTTTGAGTACGGTAATATGAGATATCTGAATAATCTGGAAGAGACAGCGCTCGATTTAGGTTTAGGTGGTATAAAGGATATGCAAACTGAAAAAGGTGAGTATGACACAAAGGAAAAATGCATCGAAGCCTATAAAAAGGGGGATTGGGGGTATATTCCTTAGACGAGTGGTTTTAAATGATGAAAGGCCGTTTAGATATGAGATGCTATAAAGTACCATCAACAATAAATGAAGGAAAGAAGGAACAAATCTTAAGGCTCAGTCTTATCTCTATAATTATTCCCACTTACAACGAGAGAGAGAATTTGGAACGTATCATTGACAGAATCTTTAACGTTCTTTGTGAAAATGAACTGAATGGCGAGGTGATTGTAGTGGATGATAGTTCTCCTGATGGAACAGGCAAGCTTGCAGACCAGTTAAAAAAACAATATATGTTAGAAGTACTACATAGAAAGGATAAAAGAGGCTTATCTTCTGCTGTATTAGAGGGATTTAAAATAGCAGATGGTGATATTATCGGCGTGATGGATGCAGACCATAGTCATCCACCAGAGTGTATCCCCAAATTGGTAGAACCAATAAAAAAAGGGAAAGCAGATATGGCGATTGGAAGCAGATATATATCAGGAGGGAGCATAATAAATTGGACTACAAAAAGAAAAATCGTTTCGAAATGCGCGACACTCATAGCAAGACCTTTAACAAATATTAAAGACCCAATGTCTGGATTTTTCTTCTTAAAAAGAGAGGTTATTGAAGGCATCGATTTCAGTGCTAAAGGATACAAGATAGGTCTTGAAATAATCGTGAAGGGAAACCACAAAAAAGTGATAGAAATACCCTACACATTTAGGGATAGGGAAGTAGGTAAAAGCAAATTAAATCCAAAGGAATATCTCAATTATTTATCTCATGCTCTTGGATTATATACATATAAATACACAACAACGTATCAATTTACAAAGTTTTGCATTGTAGGGGGGTTTGGCGCACTCATCACCCTTGCAATTTTATATACTTTGGTAGAGTATGCGGGTTTGTGGTACATTCTTGCAGCATCCATAGCTTTTGTAATCGCCGTTATTAACAATTTTGTCTGGAACAAGTTTTGGACATTTTACGATGCCAATATAAATGGTATGGGCTATCAATTTATGAAATTTTTCGTTATCAGTGCTATTAGTCTTGGTATAAATCTTGCTGTACTTTACGCCTTAGTGGAGTACTTTTTTACATGGTATATGCTAGCGCAGATCATTGCAATTGTTTTAGCTACAGGTAGTAATTTCATCGGCAATAAGTTTTGGACTTTTCATGGTAAATTATGACCCCGAGTATTGAATATGGTATACAAGTTGTGATGATATAATTCCAACAGTGGGAACTTCTTTTGGATATTCACGCAGGGGTGTACAAGCGAATATCCGAGAGGTTAAAAGAACTTTCTGGACCAGACCAACCATTTAACACGTGATACAGCCCCGCGACACTTATAACCAATTCAGCTGCTATCAATGAGAGGCCAGCATTATGTTTCTCAACCCTTGCTTTACTCCCTTCTAAAATTCTTACCTTTTTCTTCAAGTGATTTGATCTCTCAACGGATTCACAGATCTCCTGGATAGGAAATATGCTCTTTCTGAGGTTATACAATATAAGATGTCCAAGATCCTCTACAATCTTTCTAACGTTCAAACCGTCTACGTAGATATGTTTCTTTGAAGCCATCACACGACCTAAAATCGGTTCCTCTCGCAGTAGCTTGCCGATTTTGTTCAGAAGAGGTATGTTCTGCTTAAGCCGTTTGATTCTCCTCCGTCCGAGATTCCTTTTTGGTTTTCCAATGATACGACCAGCAGCGACAATACCATGACTCAAGAATACCATTCCTGCAGAAATACGACTTGTCGTATGACCATCGCCTGTATATATCGTGACATCTTCCCCACAGATCTTTTGGACCTCCGCCATCACCTCAACAATGTTCATCGCTTCTGAATCTGTTGATCGAAAACCGCCTGAATACAGCGGGGACATATCGGTGGATACCGCCCTTAAATCAGCCATGCCTATCGTGTGGTATCTGCCGTGATAGGACGCAAGGATGCTCTTCTTCCTCCCATTGATCCCCATCGTCTCTACAACAACTCCTTCAACGGTATTCGTCAAGTACCACCCCCTATTGGAGTATTGGCTCTGAGGTTACTATGAGCCCCCTCACAGAACAGGACTTGAAGTTTTCCCTCATCCGGCTCTTCAGGAGTACATCATCTACTTTTGTTTTGATAGGGCATAGAAATGATATATCTTCGGTTTTGGCAATGGATTGAAAGAGAGAAAACGATTGAATTGACTCCAATTATAGCTCTTCCTCTGGCTTCGCCGGTTTATCCATTTAAAGGCGAGTTCCGCCGTATGATAGTAGAAACTCTGTAATCCCTGTATATTGCCACTTATACCGTAGTACTGGTAATGTCCAGTCATCTTTTGCGCTAACAATGGCCACCATAACTCCAATTTCGTGCGATTTCGAACGCCCTTTAGCCACAGATTCATTGTTTTCATCTTCTGCCTGAACTTCTTGCTAGATGTCTTTCGCCCCACTTTAAATTTACCGTTTTGGGTTTTATCGCAGTACAGGCTGTCCCACAATTACTCAACAACCAATAGAAATTATACAAAAGTACAAAAATCTAAAAAACGCTTTCTTTCTAACTCAATGCACATTTATAGCCAAAGTTTTCTCAAATTGCAAAAATATCACTTAGAAGAATGCGTATCTTAGTTTCAACCGAAATTAAACCGAAAGGTTTTTATTATTGCATGCACAACTGGTCTTTAGTTATAAAAATGAGGTGATTGTAACGGATGGTGATACGAAGCGATAAAATAGGGCAATCTTGGCTATTGCCCCTTGCTGTTAGTGAACTCATACCAGAAGATCATACTTGCAACTTGGTTAAAGTAGTTGTGGATAACATGGACGTTGGTGAAATTGAACAGAAGTACAGGTCTGGACCGGGCAATCCTGCATATTCACGGCGGATGTTGCTAAGAATAGTGATAATGGCTTCTCTTGATGCCATTTGGTCTTCGAGAAAGATAGCAAAGCTAGCTCATGAGAATGTAGTGTATATGTATATAACAGGGCATGAGAAGCCCGATTTCCGAACGATATGCAATTTTAAAAAGGAGTGTGAGGAACTAATTGAAACAGCGTTCAAGGAAACCGTCACGATTGCTAAAGCATTAGGAATACTCAACTTGGAGCACATATCAACCGATGGTACCAAGATGAAAGCAAATGCTTCAAACAACCACACGCTGAGTAAGGAAGAGATAGAGAGGATAAGAGGAATAATAGCGAGAGGGATTGCGATAGATAAAGAGGAGGACAAGCTCTACGGAGATAAGAGAGGTGACGAGCTGCCTCCCGAACTCAATACGCAGGAGAAGATTCGTGAGAAGATAAAGG
>QBUN01000350.1 GCA_013180565.1 Candidatus Methanophaga sp. GoMg3.2
AACATCACGTTCAGCGCCACCTGAATCGCTTTCTTCTTTGCTGCCTTGTCGCTGGCTATCTCATAGACAACATCAGAGTTTTCAAGGTTTTTCCTTATGTTTTTCTCTATTTGCTCTTTAGAGCTGCGGTGTTCGATTTCTATCATCAAAATTTCGCTGCCCGTTTCAGCGATTAAGACAGTATAACCTCCGTGACTTTTAGTTAAATCCGTCTCTACTTCAAATTGTGATATAGCAATGCTCCGCCTGGGATTTGAACCCAGGTCGTGGGCTCGAGAGGCCCGCATGCTTGGCCGAACTACACCAGCGGAGCAAAACCTTATTTATTCCAGCTCTTTAAACTTCTGCGTCAGGAATGTATCACACACCTCATCCGGATCTCCTCGCAACACAAGTCTTCCCTCATCTATTAATATCGCTTCGTGCGTAAGCTCTCGAATCACGTCTAGCTGATGACTCACAACTAACATAGTTGTACCGAACTTACGATTCAAATCTTTCAATGCATTCGTTACCATACGCAACGAAACAGGGTCTATGTCACCAAAAGGCTCGTCTAATAGTAGAATTTCACAGTTTGAAGCCATAAGAGAAGCAATTGCGAGCCTTATCTCCTCGCCCACACTCGTCTCCGAAATGTAACGACTGAATATCTCCTCAGGCAAGTTCACCGCTTTTAGGTATGGCTTAGCCGCATTAAATGCTTCGGTCGCCGGATATACAGGGAACAGTTCATTCAATAGCCCTATATCAAGATCTATCTCCCGGAGTCTACCCTTAGCCTCTTCCTCCGGCAAATCAGCAAGTCGTAAAAGAACATCGAGTGTGACGTCACTAATACCAAATTCCTCCGCCCTTTCCATCGCATGTTTCACCATCTCGAACTTCTTCAACCCGATCCGTCGTGCAAAAAGGTCTTGAACGAGCTGGTAAGGCGGAAGTGCAAACTCCTGATGAACAATACCTAATTTGCTCCGCGCTTCTATTGATCTACTACCATATTCGCTAATATTAGCAAAGTCTACTGTTCCTATCCTGATCAGAATATGACCCCTATCTGGCTTCTCAAAACCGCCTAATAAGCGCATTAAAACCGTCTTCCCCATTGCAGAAGGACCAACTATCCCTACTATGCTGCCTCTCGGAATCTTGACATTAATGTCTTGCATTTCTATCGTTCGCATCAATGTATGGTATGTGACCAGGTCATATTTCTTCCAGACACCGTCAATCCAGATCATCGTGTCTTGCACATCCTTTATTGGTGCTAAAGGCTTTACGGGCTCAAGAGGGGTTAAGAACTTATCGATTACGTTTTTCGTTTCTCCGTCTTCTACTATCTTCCCTTTATCCATCATGAGCAACCGATCGCAAAGATATTCATGCACTTCGGGCATGTGAGAGACGAGTAAAATGGATAGATCTGTTTTATCTTTCACCCGTCTTACAGACTCAAGCAGATATTTCCTCGTTAGAGGGTCAGACATCGTGCCGGGTTCATCAAGGAGCAATATGGCGGGCTCTTTTGCTAGTTGCCGCGCGAGCAAAACCCTTTGTTTGTCGCCACCGCTCAAAATCGTGTATAGGTGATTCCATTTGTCTCGTAATCCAACAAGATCGAGAATTTTAAATGCCTCTTCCTTTAGCTCATCGTATTCGTCATCAAACACAGGTACATCTTCAAAACCTGTTTGCTTCGACCTCAGCCGTTTTATTACATTGTCTATCACGGAAATATTATAAAGTGCAAAAGAGCGCTGAAGATGAAAAGCCGTCTTTTCTCTAAGCTTCCTGTACTCAGACCAAGATGAATCAGGTGTCACTTTAATGCCATCTATCTCTATTACACCTTCATCAAACCGCTCATAACCGCGAAGCATGCGAAGCAAAGTTGTCTTACCTGCCCCACTCATTCCGATTACCCCTAGCGTCTCGCCTTTTTCTAACTTAAAAGATACATCATCCAGCGCTACCAGATCTCTATCTATCTTTGACAATTCGTACCGCTTACAAAGCCCATGAACACGCAATATTGCACTCATTTTTATCGCCTCTTTCTTATCTCCTGATATAATGACATACTATAACTATGAATCATAAATATTTTATCTAATTAATGGCCAAAAACCAAAAGGGTGGAGCACGCACTGCAATAATAATACTTGCTATTAGCATCGCGGCAATAGCTGCTGTGATATTTCTTTCAGGTCCCGATATTCCCTAAACGATACGATCATAGCATACGAAAATGCACAGCGGACATACACAAAAGCACTCGCACCAAAAAAACTATATACTATTGAGACTGCCACACATGGGTACTGCAATGAAATGGCTGCATATCTCGACACAGACCTTGATGCTATGGTCTCGTGATCCCTATTCTATTTGACGTCATGTTAAGTGCTTTTGTATAAGCGCTAAGCTCTCTATCCCGCCCTCTAAGGTATACAATTCCAGCACCATTAGCCCGTGATATTCATAGTCCTTTATCCATGCCAACACCTTTTTATAATCCAGGTTGCCCTCGCCCAATGGCAAATGCAGGTCATCAGCGCCAAAGTTGTCGCTTGCATGCATGTGTATTATCTCTACAGCAGTCGCCTTCTTATTTAAAAATTCGTCTAGCGTCTTTGTCGTATTTGCATGCGCCACGTCAAGACAGAGTCCAAGATTATCCGCATTCACACCGCGCACTATTCGATTAAGTTCTTCCGGATCCCGACCCATAAGCATTTTCGCCGATGTTAGATTCTCTAATGCTATTCGCAACCCACGTTCCGCAGCAAAATCACATATTGTTGTTAGACTCGCAATCGCTTTCTGAAACGCCTTCTCCGGCATCTGCACGGTCAATGGCGAGAAAAGGCCAGGATGTACTACGCATATATCTGCAATGAACTCGTATGCCGCATCTATGCACTCCTTTATCTGCCTTATGCTTTCTTCCCTCATCCGCTCGTTTACACTTGCTATGTTAATATCCGAGAGCGGGGAATGCAATGAAAGGATGAGATTTGTCGTTTCGCTTATCGCCCTCACCCGCTCTTTAAATTCGCCTTCCACTTTCTGCTCGCCTTCACCCACAATCTCCCAGCCCTGAAAGCCAGCATCTTCTATTCTATACATCCACTCCACGGGGTTGCTGGTCGCATCTACCGCGGAGAAACTTATTTTCGGTATCATAAATAATTAACCTAACTTTTTAGTAATCTTATATAGAGAGAGCGAGTTTAACAACCTTTTAAAAAGGATAAATAATTATAAATGAAACATTTAAAAAGCTATAATACAATCGTCCTATTATAGAAGAATATACAATGGCAGTAGAAGCATTAAGGTTTATAAGAGAAAGGGAAGAGGCAGGTCAGAAGCAGATAGAAGCGGCCAAAGAGCGTGCTGTAGAGATAGCAAGGGCGGCAGAGGAAGAAGTAAAAGGGCGAAAAGAGGCAGCGCGTGTGGATGAGAAGAACGTCTCCTTTGAGGTTGCCGATAAGTATGCGAAGGAAGGCGGAGAGGAAGAGAAAGAGCTAATGAAAAATGCGGAGGCCGAGGCAGAGAAGCTGAGATCTATTGCGGAATCTAATATCGAGAACACGGCAAGCATAGTGCTAGAAAAGATATTGGGGTTGGGGTGATTCGCTTGGGTGTGAATGAGATAGAGGGGCGGATAAAAGACGAAGCAAATGCTGAGTGCGATAAGATAGTGAGCGAAGCTGAGGCGAAGGCGAGTGAGCTGATTAGTGAAGCGAGAGAAGAGATAGAAGATCGAAAAAAGGACTTTATTGTGGCTGAGGAAGCGCGAGGTCTGGAGGAGAAAGAGCGGATGGTTAGAGCCGCGCGACTGAATGCAAGGAAGCTTAAATGGAATGCTGAGGAGGAGATGACAAAGAAGGCGTTAGAGGAAACAATGAAGAGGATAAAGAAAGTAAAAGAAGAAGGTTTCAAAGGTGTTTCGTATTCTGACATCATGGCTGGTTTGATAAAGGACGCTTCAATAAATCTAATTGCTGGTGGTGGCACAGACAATGAATTGGAAGCAGTGATTTGCGAGGAGGATGTGTCTTACATAGACAAATCTATACTTAAGAAAGTATCTACTGAACTAAGCCATGATATAACGGTACCTGTAAAATTATCGCTATCCCGTGAAAGGATAAAGTCCGCAGGTGGAGTCATAGTGCGAGGAAAAGAGGGTAAAATAGAGGTGAATAATACTTTTGAACAGCGTATGACTCGATACTCTGCCAGTATAAGGGAAGATATAATGAAAACGCTCTTTACAGAAAAATGATTGCAGTAATTGGTGACTCTGAGACTGCAAGTGGTTTCCGGCTTGCGGGAGTAACGAAAGTGTATGAATGTTCCACGGACAATGAGGATGTTACTCGTGTGTTAGATAATTTAGTACGGGATGCGGTTGCTGTTGTAATTATAAGCGAAAGGATTGCCGCCGTAGCGCGGAACAAAGAGAAGATAAGAGCGATAAATGCGAAGAAAAGCGGCGTGATCCCCGTTATCATTGAAGTGCCCGATAAGAAAGGACCTATGGTGGATGCGGTTGACGAAATAGGCTTATTGATAAAACGTGCAGTTGGTGTCGCGATTAAGTGAATCTTTTTGCGTGTAAAAAAAGTTGAGGCACGTGTCAATTCTCACCTTTTTTCTCACTCTTTACTTTATCCTGCCACTGCTGGAAATTGCAATATGGACAGCCGAAATCCCAGGGGCGCGCACCCTTTTTTATTATCTTCAACTTAAACATATAGGGATGTTCATCGCATTTGTCCTCGGTCACAACAACTCTACCACTCTTTGGCATTGGAAGCGAGAATTCACAAGCAGGATAATTGCTACAGCCTATAAATCGCTTACCGCGTCTAGAAGATAACAATAACAGATCCGAGTCACATTTAGGGCATGATCCTACGATTTTATCTGCCCTTACAGCTTCTTTGAGCGAGTTTCCAATTTCACTACGGTTCTTCTTCAGATCCGCAAACACGTCTTTCAGCATATTTCGCGAATCTTCTGCAACTTCCTTCTTCTTCCGTTTTCCCTCACTTATCTCATCCATCTCCAACTCGAGCGTTTTTGTCATCTCCGACTTCGTTATCAGCGCGGCGTATTTCTCTAATGAATCTATAAGCGCAACTGCCTTCTCCGTTGGTTTTGCCGGATTGCCCTGCACGTATGTTCTATCATACAACTTCCCTATTATCTCATGTCGCGTACTCTTCGTGCCCAGCCCCAAGTCATCCATCTTCTTTATTAGTCCCGCCTGTGAAATCCTGTTTGGCGGTTTCGTTTCCTTCTCTACAAGCTCGATATGCTCAAGATCTACTTTCTCATCCTCTTTTAACTGTGGTATTACCAGCTCCTCCTTCTTCTGATACGGATATATGGCGAGGAAACCTTGCTCCTTCAGTAGTCTACCCTTTGCTGTTAATGGCTCGTCGCCTATCTCAGCCGTCACATTTGTATCTTCCCATTTCGCAGCGTCCGAAAGTGTAGCTAAAAAACGCCGAACTACAAGTTCATAGACTTTCCATTCGTCTTTCTCTAGCTTATCTTTTGTTGTTTCTGCGACCGGATGTATGGGCGGATGGTCAGTGGTCTTTTTTTTACCTACAGTTGGCTTTAATTCCTTTTTCGTGAGTAGCAACTTGGCATGCTTACCAAATTCTTTGTGCTTCTGGAACATCTGCACTAACGCCTTTAAATCGAGCGTGTCAGGATAGGTGGTATTATCAGTACGATGATAAGAGATGAGTCCGCCAAGGTATAACCCCTCTGCGATAGCCATTAGACGCTTCGGAGTATAGCTTATAGCGGATGCAGCACTTATAAAACTGGTAGTATCAAAAGGTGTAGGCGGCTTCTCAACCCGTAACTTCGTCTTTAGCGTACGAATAACGCCCGATTTGGCAGCTTCTATTCTCGCTTTTGCCCCTTCCGCTTCGTCCTTCTCCCAGAATTTAGCTGTTTTATGTGTTACGTCAAAAATCTCACCGGTTTCTGTCTTTAATTTCGCATGCAGTTCCCAATACTTACGCGGTACGAAGTTCGCTATCTCTTTCTCCTTCTCTACAAGTAACGCAAGTGTTGGGGATTGCACTCGTCCAACCGAAAAGAACCCTTCGCCCAACCGATTTGCAGATAGGGATATGAACCTAGTCAGTGATGCACCCCAGACCAGGTCTATTATCTGCCTCACTTCGGCTGATGCTGCTAAGTTATAATCTACCTCACTTCTTGCCGCAAAACTATCTTTTATGTCCTTCTCTGTTATAGCACTGTATCGCATCCGATCAACCTTCAATTCAGGGTTTATCTTTTTGATATTGTTGAGCGCTTCAACGCCTATTAACTCCCCTTCTCGATCGTAATCAGTAGCAATGGTAATATAATCGGCTTTTTTTGCTATCTGACCCAGCATTTTAACTATATCCTTTTTTAATGCAACAGTAACTATTTTGGCATCTATCAGCTTGTAAGGATCCACTTTGCTCCAATTATTATAGCTATCCGGGAAATCAAGACGAAAGACATGCCCGCTCAGTCCTATAACTACCTTTTCATCGAACTCGTGTGCATCTATACCACCAATCTTTTTCTTCTTAGCCTTGCCATTCGATAGAATGGCCGCGATTTTTTTTGCTGTTGTCCCCTTCTCTGTAATTATGTAATGCATTTGACCTCTCCGATTAGGATATTAACGTATTATTTCCTAGGCCCTTATAAACTAAATTTAAAAATAACCGTCTTGTCAAAGATTTTCACGGTTATTTCAAATCCCTCATAGGCGCTAAAACCTCATTTAAATACCGCACTGCATTTGTCTTTACATCTAACGGATGTACCCGCTCGTGTAAATAATCGAGTTCGAGCTCCTCGTAGCTATTAGCAGTTATATTGCCACCGTATTTGTCTTTTCTTTCTATTGTCACTTTACCTACAGCGGGAAATATAGTATGCTTGTATATTTGCAGTATGGGATTGCCTTCTGCGATCTTGGCGGGACAAAAAGCGCTCATTATCTTCTTCTCTACGCTTTTTGCAGGCTCGTCCACCGCAATGTAATTGCCCAATGAGGAGGACATCTTCTCACCATCCAATCCGATTAATAGCGGCATGTGGATACAAATAGGTGCTTTGAAGCCTAATTTCGGTATGTTCTCGCGCGAAAGCATATGTATCTTCCGCTGGTCTATCCCGCCTACTGCTACGTCTATATCAAGGTATGCTATATCCACTGCTTGCATCAGTGGATATATCGTCTGAGATACTTTCCGGTCTTCCTTGCTCCTTGAGAGCTCGTCCATACTCCTCTTCGCCCTCTTTTCCGTCGTCACTGTGGCAAGTTTTAATACATTCATCATATATTCATTGTCCAATTGGAAAGAAGACCCAAAAATGAATTCGGTCTCGTCACTTAAGCCCGCAGCGGCGAAACAGCGCTTATTATACTCTGCTGTCTCCCGTATCTGCTCCAGGCTACCTTTTTCGTTTAGATACGCATGCAGATCAGCAAGGAGCACGATTATGTGAAAGCCGAAACGTTGCAGTTCTTTCAGCTTGTTTAGTATAGGTAAATGTCCGATGTGGACACGACCACTTGGCTCATAGCCTACATACGCTCTTGGCTTCTTCTTTGACGACAATACCTCTTCTAACTCGCCCTTTGTTATTAGCTCCTCTACATTCCGTTCCAATATCCTCATTGGTTCGCTTTCTGTCATTGTTTTTGTTCTTTCTTTCTTTATGGTACAAGTTGGATGACTCGCCATCCTATCACCATAAAATTATAATTATGGGTATTAAATTATCTTTATAAAATAGCCGCCGAAGTATTCGTATCGATGAAAAATATGATGGCCCTGGTAGTCCTGCATATCATCCAAAGGTCATGATGAAACTCATCATTCCGTGCTGAACTCTCTACCGCCATCATTTAATTTGTTACGGAAGAGAAATTCCGATATATTTAAATGTTCGTTTGTACGAGATATAAATGGATAAAAATGGGAACAAAAGTGAATTTGATAAGTGGAAGAACAACTGTTCAAGGCCGAAATTTAGACAGTAAGATGTCAGAAGAGTACTTTGATGAAGTGGCACGATGTGATCTGAACAAAGCGGATATGGAAAAGCTGGGTGTGGCTGCTGATGAGTCGGTGAAGGTGAAAACGAGTCATGGCGAAGTGATAGTGAAAGCGAAAGAAGATGCAGGAACTCCAGAAGGGATAGCTTTTATGCCGATGGGTCCCTGGGCAAATGCTCTTGTCAGTGGGGATACGCACGGTGCGGGTATGCCCTCGTATAAGGGCATAGATGCGGAGATAGAGAAGACAGGCGATAAAGTTCTGCACGTAAAAGAACTGATGCAGACGTATATGGGCTAGGAGGAAAAAGGAAAAAATGGTAGAAGTTACGGATGTTGTATGCTCTTTGTGTGGCTGTGTATGCGACGATATCGTGGTAGAAGTAGAAGATAACAAAGTGACGAAGGTGAAGAGGGGGGCATGTTCTGTAGGGAAGAGCAAGCTAATGGGGCACAACAGGATAAAGAGCCCTGCGATAAGAGTAAATGGCGAGCTCAAGGACTGCTCTTATGACGAAGCGATAAAGAAGGCGGCGGAGATATTAGCGGCATCGAGAAGACCGCTACTATATGGCTGGAGTTCTACGGTTTGTGAAGCGGATAAAGTAGGTGTAGAACTTGCAGAGGAGCTAGGTGCCGTTATAGATAATACCGCTTCGGTCTGTCATGGCCCTTCCGTGCTGGCGATTCAGGATGTTGGGCTGCCCTCATGTACGCTGGGAGAGGTGAAGAACCGTGCAGACGTCATTATATACTGGGGTGCTAACCCTGCAGAGGCGCATGCTAACCACATGAAGCGATACTCGTATGTCTCAAAGGGGTTTTGGACAGAAGAGGGCAAAAAGGCGAAGAAACTTGTCGTTGTTGATGTAAGGGCGACAAAGACGTCGAAGATGGCGGACGTATTCTTACAATTAGACCAAGGTAAAGATTATCTAGTGTTCTCTGCCTTGAGGGCTATGCTATATGGGCATGAGGACGTAGTACCGGACGAGGTAGGCGGCGTGTCGAAGAAGGACTTATTAGAGACCGCGGAGATGATGAAAGGAGCGAAGTTCGGGGCAACTTTCTTCGGGATGGGTGTGACGCACACTGGAGCAAGGCAGAACAACATCGTGAATGCGATACAAATGACGCGAGCCGCGCATACGCACACCAAGTTCACTATAACGCCAATGCGAGGTCATTACAACGTAGCGGGAATCAATCAGGTCTGCACGTGGGAGACGGGATTCCCATTTGCCGTTGATTTAACTCGCGGTTACGCATGGTACAACCCGGGTGAGCTATCGGCTACGGACCTTTTAATTAGGCAAGAGTGTGATGCGGCATTGATAATCGCTTCGGACCCAGGCGCGCATTTCCCGGGTGAGTCAATAAAACACCTCGCTAAGATTCCGGTCATTCAGATAGATCCATACCCGAATCCGACGACCGAATTCGCAGATGTCGTCTTTCCGGTTGCAGTAAGCGGTGTGGAAGCAGAGGGGAACGTCTACCGGATGGATAATATACCTATACGGCTGCGTAAATTAATCGATTCAGAATATCCAGAGGATGAGGAGATACTGAAGCGTATACTGGACGAAGTGCGTGCGATAAAAGAAAAGGAGGGCAAGTAAAATGGCAGAAGTATTAATAAAGAACGGAGTGGTTTATGACCCGCTAAATGGTGTGAAGGGCGAGAAGAAGGACATTTGCATTCGTGACGGTAAAGTAGTGGCGGAAGTAAAGAATCCGAAAGTGATAGACGCAGAGGGCAGAGTAGTAATGCCCGGTGGTGTGGACATCCATTCTCACATTGCAGGCGGTAAAGTCAATTCGGGCAGGCTGTTCAGACCAGAAGACGGTAGGAAGGGCGTAGAGGCAAAGACGAA